>NZ_JBFTRY010000072.1:17209-32837 GCF_056399745.1 Dyella sp. 01N36 | reverse complement strand
GCATCGCTCCGTAGGCTGGTCGCGCACAAGTGCGCTCCTACAAGAGAGCSGCCCARCAGCGTCGGACGTTGCGTGGCTCTTGATGTGGCTCTCCGCTCTTGGCTCTCCGCTCTCGAGGTCCCCGCAACCCGCACGCGCAGCCCGGAAGGCGCGTCATCCGGGGGTGTTGAAAGGCGCTCCCGGCCAACGCCGAGATGACGAGCCAAAGAAAAAGCCGCTCCAGTTGAAGCGGCTTCTCAAGGTTGACCCCTCACCACCGTAAAGGTGGCAACGCCGCCAAC
Organism: Dyella sp. 01N36; assembly: GCF_056399745.1. Lineage (NCBI taxonomy): Bacteria > Pseudomonadati > Pseudomonadota > Gammaproteobacteria > Lysobacterales > Rhodanobacteraceae > Dyella > Dyella sp. 01N36. The sequence goes on along the minus strand of NZ_JBFTRY010000072.1, from coordinate 32,556 downwards.
CCTCTCCCCGCCGGGGAGAGGGAGCAGAGCGCGTTACTGCTTCACCGGCTTCACATACGTATTGAACAACTCATCAATCCGCCGGTACTCGTCGTACCAGGAGTCCGCATGCGTAAAGCCATGCCGCTCCATCGGATACAACGACATCCAGAAGTTGTTCTTGTGCAACTCGATGAAGCGCTGATACATGCGGATGGTGTCGCTGGTCATCACGTTGTCGTCGATCAGACCATGCTGCATCAACAGCGGATCCTGCAGCTTGTCGGCGAAATTGATCGGCGAGCTGACCTGGTACGACTCCGGATCGAGCTGGGGATCGTTGAGGATGTTGGAGGTGTATTCGTGGTTGTAGCTGGTCCAGTCCGTCACCGGACGCAGCGCAGAACCAGCCGCGAATTCGCCTGGCGCGCGCAGCAGCGACATCAGCGTCATGAAGCCGCCGTAGCTGCCGCCGTACATGCCCACACGCCTGGTGTCGACGCCGTGGTTCTTCACCAGCCACGCCTTGCCATCCAGCAGGTCTTCCAGTTCCGGATGGCCCATCTGGCGATAGATCGCCGTGCGCCACGCGCGGCCATAGCCGTCCGAAGCGCGGTAGTCCATATCGAGCACCACATAGCCCTGCTGCACCAGCAGGTTGTGGAACATCTGTTCGCRGAAGTAGTTGGAGTAGGACAGCGTGACGTTCTGCAGATAGCCCGCGCCGTGCACGAAGATCACCGCGGGACGCGAAGCGGCGGCGGCTTCATCCGCCGGGCCGTAGTACTTGGCCCAGATCGTGCCCGCGCCATGCGACGACGGAATGCCGATGATCTTCGGCTGGATCCACGCATGCGCGGTGAAGGCCGGCTTCATCGTGTTGGTGAGTTCGCGCGATGCGCCACCGTCGACGCCTTGCACGGCCAGCTGCGCCAGCGTGTACGGCGCCGAATGCAGCACGGCGAGCTGGCGACCATCGGGAGACAGCGCGAAATCGTCCATGCCCTGCACCTGCGTCAGGCGGGCGAGTTCGCCGCCGGCGCTGGGCACGCGATACACGTCATAGCTATATGGCGCGACCTGGTTGGTGCGCACGTAGAACCACTGGCCGTCCTGGCTCAGCGCGGGATGGCTCACTTCGAACTTGCCGCTGGTGAGCGCCTTGGCCTTGCCGCCGGGCGACTTGGTATAGAGCTGCGAGTAGCCGGTTTCCTCGCTGAGATACCACAGCGTGCGGCCATCCTTGAGCCAGCCGAAATCGTTGAAGTTCCAGTTGATCCAGGCGTTGTCGGTGAGGCGGTGCTGGTTGACCAGTGCGTGCTTGTCGAAGTCCACGCTGGCGATCCAGCGGTCCTTGTTGTCGATCGCGCGCAGCTGGATGGCCACGTTCTGGCCGTCGTCGCTCCACACGATGCCGCCACCGCCGCCGTCGTCGGCATTGGAGACGATGCGCACCGGGCGGATCTCCGGCGCCTTCAGCGCCTTGGCTTCATCACCCTTGCCGTCCTTCTCGAGCGCGGCCACCGTCTTGGCGCGGATGTCCTTGAGCGGGTCGTCCTTGATGCCGGGGAGACCGTCGGTCTTCAGCGGATAGAACTTGGCGGACTTCAGATCCACCAGCACCATCGACTGCGGCGCGGGATCGTTGCGGCCCACGTAGACGCGCGCTTCCTGCTGCTCGGCGTAACCCGAGTCGGTCACGTAGTGAGTGACTTCCGGACGCTTGCCTTCCTTCGCGCCCTTGGGCTTGGTCACCACCACCATCCAGCGGCCGTCCGGCGACAGTTCGGTGTCGGCCGGTTCGCCGCCTTCGCCCAGATAGATGGGCTTGGGTGCACGGCCGGGATCGGCGGCGATCAGTGCGTCGTCGTTGTCGCGCGAGGCGTCCTTGTCGGACTTGTTTTCACGCAGCGAGCGGAACAGCTCCAGCTGCATGTCCTTGAGCTGGTCGGGCTTCTTGGCCTGCGGATCGTCGACAAAGCGCAGCACGGCAGCCGGTGCGCTCACGCCGGAGGCGAGGTCGTAGACGAACCAGTTGTTGGCCTGGCGGTACTGCAGGCTGCGGCCATCGCTGGAAAAGCGCGGCGCGGATTCCGCCTCGGTCGAGCGGGTCACCTGCACATGGCGGCCGGTGGTGAGATCGACGATGAACACGTCGCCGTGCATCACATAGGCAGCGTGGCGGTGCGCCCGGTCGTAGACCGCCGGGCCTTCGGCCTGCGCCATGGCGGCGGGATCGAGCTTGGTGGCCTGGCCACCGGCGGCGTCGACGCGATACAGGTCGCGCACCTTGCTGCCGTCGCGCTTGAGCGAGTAGTACAGGCTATAGCCGTCCACGCTCCAGTAGGGCTGTTCCACCGCAGCGCCGATCCAGTCGGGATTGGCCATGATGGTTTCCAGATCCAGCTGCGCACCGGAGGACGGGGGCGACAAGGCCGCCGCGGGCAGCGTGGCAAGGGCGGCAAGGCCGGCGAACAGCGTTCGGCGCATGGATGGCTCCACAGTCAAAACGTCGGAGCATAGCCAAGCCTTCGGACTGCACAAGCGCCGATGGTCCCGTACAAACTGATCGCCTAGGCAGGTAGTCTTACCGGTTATCCCCAAGCCCATGTCGGGCTTCTGGTCGGCGCCTTGTCGGCCAACCCCGCGGGCCATGCGTTCCGTGAGGTTCTCCTGCGTGTCTTCAAGGCATGCTATCCCCCTGAAAGACCCAGCACGGCGAACAACATGCCCCTCCCTACTGTCGAGATCGAAACCGCTCCCAACCCCGGCCATAGCGTGATCTGGCTGCACGGACTGGGGGCCGACGGCAACGACTTCGCCCCGATCGTGCCGGAGCTGGTCTCGCCGGAGTGGCCGGCGTTGCGCTTCGTCTTTCCGCATGCGCCGGTGCGACCGGTGACGGTCAATGGCGGCATGCCGATGCGCGCCTGGTACGACATCGTGGGGGTCGACCTGATTTCCCGCCAGGACGAAACCGGGATGCGGGCCTCCATCGCCAGCGTCGAAGCGCTGATCGCCCGCGAGAACGAGCGCGGCGTGCCCAGCTCGCGCATCCTGCTGGCCGGCTTTTCGCAGGGCGGCGCCATCGCACTGGCGGGCGGCCTGCGCCACGCGCAGCCGCTGGCAGGCATCATCGCCCTGTCCACCTACCTGCCGTTGCAGGACTCCTTTGCCAGCGAACGCAGCCCCGCCAACGGCCACGCCTCGGTGTTCTGGGGCCACGGCACCGCCGACCCGATCGTGCCGCTGACCCGCGGCGTCAGCTCGCGCGATCTGCTGCAGTCGCTGGGCTATTCGGTCAGCTGGCACACCTATCCGATGCCGCACTCCGTGTGCGGCGAGGAAGTGGCCGACCTGCGCCAGTGGATGACGGTGCGCCTGGGCGTCTGATGGCCGCCGGCTGTCGGCGTGGGCTGGGATGACGCTCAAAGTAGCCTGACCACGCATGCGGCATACTCCTTCACATGAGGGAGTCCACCACCACGCCACCGGCACCTAGTCGCGCGGAACATCGCCCGCTGCCTGATTTCTGCAGCGGCCCGGTGATCTTCGCGCTGCTGATCATGGCCTCGGTCACGGTCACGGTGATGTGGCTGGCGCCCAACAACAGCCACGGCTGGCGCGGTTTCAGCGTGGGCATGTTGTTTGCCGACTGGCTGGCCGTAGTGATCGGCGTCGCCTTGTGCAAGCTGCGTCCGCTGTTTCTGCGCCTGCCGGGTCATGCGTCGTATGCCGCCGTATGGATGGCCATGGTGGTGATCGTGATGGCCGGCAGCGCGCTGGTGCACTGGATGGACGGCCTGCTGCAGATGAGCCTGCTGCGCGACAGCACCGGCGACTTCGTGCTCAACAACACGGTGATTGCCGCCCTGCTCGGCGCCGCGATGCTGCGCTATTTCTACTTGCTCGCGCAGTGGCAGACCCGCCTCGAGGCGGTCTCGCAGGCCCAGGTGGCGGCGTTGCAGGCGCGCATCCGTCCGCACTTCCTGTTCAACAGCATGAATACCGTGGCGGCGCTGGTGCGAGTGGATCCCGCCGCGGCCGAGCGCACGGTCGAGGATCTCTCCGAATTGTTCCGCGCCGCCCTGGGCGAACACAGCACGCGCGATGGCACGCTGGGCGAGGAACTGGGCCTGGTCGATCGCTACCTCGACATCGAGCAGCTTCGCCTGGGCGAACGCTTGCGCGTACGGCGTGAGCTGGACGATCTGCCCGATGCGTTTCCACTGCCGCGCCTGCTGCTGCAGCCGCTGGTGGAGAACGCCGTGCGTCATGGCATCCAGCCCTTGCGCGAAGGCGGCGAGGTGATCCTGCGCGGCCGCCGCGAGCGCGGCGACATCCTGATCGAAATCGACAACCCGCTGGCCAGCGAACCGGCGCCCGGCGGTCATGGCCACGGCCTGGACAACGTACGTCGCCGCGTGGCCTATCGTTATGGTCCACGCGCGCGCGTCATCGCCGGCCCCGAAGGCGGGCGTTTCATCGTGCGCCTGCAGCTGCCGGAAGCATAGAACCGAACCCATGCGCGTACTTATCGTTGACGACGAACCCCTGGCACGCGCCCGCCTCGCGGCGCTGCTGGGCGAATGCCAYGACGTCGAAGTGGCCGGCAGCGTGGCCGATGGCGAGGCCGCGCTCGAAGCGCTCGGCGAGCTGCAACCGGACGTACTGCTGCTGGACATCAACATGCCCGGCATGAGCGGCACGGCACTGGCGCAGCGACTGGCAAGCAGCAAGCGTCCGCTGGTGGTGTTCTGCACCGCCTACGAAAGCCATGCCTTACACGCGTTCGACCTGGGCGCCGTGGACTATCTGCTGAAGCCGGTCCGACTCGAGCGGCTCAACGAGGCCTTGCAGCGCGCACGCCAGCGCCTGCAGCAGGCGCCGCGCGATACCGGCGGTTATCTGCACGGGCGCTTGCGCGGCGAGCAGGTGCGCGTCGCGCTCGACGACGTGGTCTGCCTGCTGGCGGAAGAGAAGTACGTGGTGGTGCAACACCGCGGTGGCCAGCTGCTGCTGGAAGAGTCGCTGCGCCAGCTGGAAGAGGCCTATCCGGACACCCTGATACGCCTGCATCGCAATTGCCTGGTGCCGGCGCAACGTCTGCTCGGCCTCAAAACACTCGCCGATGGCCGCGTGCTGGCGCGACTGGGCGGCACCGAGCTGATGCCGGAAGTGAGCCGACGCAACTTGCCGACCTTGCGCAAGCTGCTGCGCATGGGTTGAAGCTGCGAGCTCAACACCTCGCCGCTTCGCCGGTCGGTCAACGCGACGCCAGCTCGCTGTTCTCGGGGCCATCGCCCTGCGATGCATAGCCGATCAATTGCCTGATCAGCGCGCGCTCGCTGGCGGTCCAGTGCAGCGTGCTGCGGCGGGTGGCGTTGTCAGTGCCAAAGCGCACCGGATCGCTGAGCGCCGCGGCGCGATACCAGGCCACGGCCACGTCACGCTGGCCCGACGCCGTATACGTCAGCGCCATCGCCATCGGCACCCACTGCGGACGTTGCTGCGGACGCAGCGAGAGATTGCGCTGGAACGCTTCGAGCGCACACGCCGGGTCGTTGAGATTGATCATGCTCCAGCCCACCGCCCAAAGCAGGCGACGATCGTTCGGCTTGATGCGCAGCGCGCGATGGAAGTTGATCTGCGCCGCGCTCGCGCGATGCGCGCTCGCCGCCAGCCAGCCTTCGTCGGTCAGTTTGCGCACGGGCGAAAGCTGCAGCGCGCTGCCGGGATAGCCACCTTGGTTGAACGCGGACGCCTCAGGCAACCCACGTGCGGATAGATCAGGATCAGTGTATGGCCGTCCATCCGGCAACAGCACGGGTAACGCCGTCGCAGCGCTGCTGGTGACCGGTGGAACATTCGCCGCGAACGCGGCGTGGCCGACGATGATGAAAAGGACGCTGCAAACCACCCTGCGGATCTTCATGACAACACTCCTTGCTGTCCCATCCCGGGCGCAGGATAGCTGCTAGTGCGACCGGCTACCTAATGCAGCCGCGGCAATAATTACGCGACAATGGGGCCCCCGACGACGCCTCGTGCGACGCCCCCACCGAGATCACCATGACGCCAACCACGCTGCGCATCGCCACCCGCAAGAGCGCACTCGCCCTCTGGCAGGCTGAACACGTCGCGGCGGAGCTGCGTCTGATCCATCCGGGGCTGTTCGTCGACCTGGTGCCGTTGTCGACGCGAGGTGACGAGATCCTCGATCAGCCCCTGGCCACGATCGGCGGCAAGGGACTGTTCCTCAAGGAACTGGAAGTGGCCATGCTGGAAGGCCGCGCCGACCTGGCAGTGCACTCGTTGAAGGACGTGCCCTCCGAGCTGGAAGCAGGCTTTACGCTGCCGGCCATCCTGCCGCGCGCCGACGCCGCCGATGCCTTCGTGAGCAATGACTACGCCAATCTGGCCGCGCTGCCGCTGGGCGCCCGCGTGGGTACTTCCTCGCTACGCCGCCAGGCGCAGCTGCGCGCCGTGCGCCCGGACCTGACCCTGCTCGACCTGCGCGGCAACGTAGGCACGCGCCTGTCCAAGCTCGACGCAGGCCACTACGAGGCGATCCTGCTGGCCTGCGCCGGGCTGGAGCGCCTGGGCCTGGCCTCGCGCATCCGCGGGCGTCTCGCCGCTCCTGACTGGCTGCCTGCGCCGGGACAAGCCGCCATCGCGATCGAGGCACGCTCCGATCAGCCCGAGGTGCTTGCCTTGCTGGCGGCATTGGACGATGCCCAGACCCGCCTGGCCGTCACCGCCGAGCGGGCCATGAACCAGGCCCTGGGCGGCAGCTGCACGGTGCCGGTGGGTGCGTGGTGCACGGTGACCGAGCGCGGCCTGCATCTGCGCGGCATGGTGGGCGACGTGAGCAGCGGTCGCCTGCTGCAGGCCCAAGCCGAAGCGGAAGGCGATCAGGCCGAGGCGCTGGGCAAGCAGGTCGCTGAAGCGCTGTTCGCGCAAGGCGCGGCCTCCTTGCTCGGCCACTGAGTCCAAAGAAAAAGCCGCCCCGCGGACCCGTCGTCGACGGCCAGCCAGGGCGGCTTGGGCAAAGCGCGAGCGCTTAGAAGTTGTAGAGCAGATTGGTCGTCACCAGCGAATCGGTGCTCTGCGTGCCGGGCTGCACATCGCTGTTGTAGCGCAGCTGATAGCCGAGCTTGAGCGCCACCTTCTTGGTCATGCTGACCGACAGGCCGATATCGTTCTGGTAGTACTTGTTGTCCGAGCCCGCTTCGATCAGCAGGGTGTCTTCGAATGCGGTGTTGTCGGTGAGGCGGTACTTGTAGTTGACCAGACCGCGGCCGACCGCTTCGCTCACGGTGTTCTGGCGCACGCGTACCGTTTCGGTGGTGCCATCGGGCTGGGTCACCGCCTGGTCGACGTCGGCAGGGCGATAGCGCTTGTAACCGGGGCCGGCTTCGAACGACAGCTCGGTGCGCTCCGTCTTCAGCGCGATATAGCCGTAGCCGACCGAGACGATGCCCTGCCACAGGTTGGCGCCGAAATCGTCGTGCTCATAACGCGCGGCCGTCACGATGTAGCTGCGCGGATCGAGCTTGTAGCCCACCGAGGCGCCGCTGTCGTAGCGATTGGCCGTGGTGGTGAGGCGGTCGACGGTGTTGCCTTGCTGGTCCTGCACCTCGACCTCGCCCTTGGAACGCAGCCCATTGAGGAAGAAGTTGTTCTTCCACATGTCGTTTTCCTGGCTCACGCCGAGCTTGGCGTTGATGTTTTCCGAGCGGGAGTTGCCATAGGAGGACGCGAAACCGAATTCGCCCGAACCCGTCCACCCGCCGTTGTTGGCCGGATTGGATGACGCGTCGTCGGCTTGAGCGCCAAAACTGGCCAGCGCTGCGAGCAGGGCGCCCGCCATCAGGGTGCTTTTCATCTGAGATTGTTCCTTTTTCGTTAAAAATTGGCAGGCCGCCACCTTAACGGGGCGGATTGAACTGCCTGTGAACCGGGGGAGGTTTTGTTCAGCGCTGACGCGCGACGAGCCCCTCAGGGGCCGTCTGGCAAGGCTGCCAGGGCTTCATCATACAAACTTAGCTCGGTCGCCATGCCTACCGTGCAACTCACGGCCGCCACGGCGGCCAGGGCGAGCCAGCCGTCTTCGAAGCTCATCAGCAACAAGGCCACGCACGGCACCGCATACACCAGCAGCGCCGCCAGATAACGCTTGGGCTGCAATTCCAGCCGACCGCGCGGCGCCGCCACCCGCCGCAGCGTCGCCTGCCAGCGCAGGCTCTCCACCAGGCCGCGCAGCAGCGCGAGCGCCAGCAAGCCGATGATCCACGACAGCGGGTGCAAAATGGTCTCATCGGTGTTTTGGCCAGCCGTGCAAAGCCACAGCCACAGCCCCCCGCCATAAGTGGCCGACACCACCCGACTGAGCGGCAACTGCGTGGCCAGTTGCGGATCCATGCCGGGCGCCTGCCGCTGGGCATCCGCATACGCCGCCACGATGATGCTGGCGAAGCAGCACAACGCCATCGCCGCGCCCGACAAACGCGTTGCCCAGAACGCGTTGTCACCACGCGCCAGCCCTGCCACCGCCAGCACCGGCAAGCCGCAGGCGAGTGCCACCAGGGCGTCGCGCGTGGGCCGTGAGCCCCTGACGATGACCCATCCATGCCAGTGCGTCATCCAGCGCGAATGCAGGCAGGCCGCGAGCAAACCCATGGCTACCAGCGATGCACCCAGCGCCACCGGCACCAGCACGTCGCCACGACCATCGGGATACACACCCACCGCCAGCGCGAGTCCAAGCACCATCCAAAGCCCAAAGCCGTCATAGCCGCTGACGTGCAACAAGGTGGCGGCCAAGGGGCGTGGTCGCGCCCGTGCGGGGACGGTGCGGCTGCTGACGACAGCGTATGGCTGAGCTTGGTGGCGCGGCTTCATGAGCGTGGTGTCTTTTGTACGTGAAGGGGGGATCACGTGCGCGTGACCGTGGCGTGGTCTTGCTGAATCCCACCATCTGGTGGACTTGCGGGTTCCGCCAACGGTGCGCATGCTACGCGGAGGCAGCCGTCGAAAATCATTTCATGGATCGTTACGAGCGCATTCTCACCCTGCACCGATTGCTGAAGTCGGCGCACTATCCCGTGCCTCTTCCTCGTCTGATGGACGAGCTGGAGTGCTCGCGTGCCACGCTGTATCGCGACGTGGCGTTTCTGCGCGACGCGTTGGGTGCGCCCATCGAAAGCGCAGGCGGCGAGCACGCCGCGTTTCGCTATGCGGTGGGCGAAGGCGAACGATTCGAGTTGCCGGGGCTGTGGCTGACCTCGGATGAACTCGCCGCCTTGCTTGCGCTCAACGAACTGATTGGTCGCAGCGGACCGGGCGTGCTTGCCGGCGCACTCGCGCCGTTCAAGGCGCGCATCGAACACCTGCTGTCCGACCAGGGCACCGGCAAGACGCTGCCGATCGAACGCATCCGCGTCATCGCCTGGGGCGAACGCAAGCTCGACCAGCAGGTGTTCCGCGTGGTCGCCGGCGCCGTGCTCGAACGCAAGCAGCTGCGTTTCCGCTATCGCGCGCGCACGACCAATGCGGACAGTCATCGCCGCGTGTCGCCGCAACGCCTGACGCACTATCGCGACAACTGGTATCTCGATGTATGGGATCACGACCGCGAAGCGCTGCGCAGTTTCGCCGTGGATCGCATTGCCGAGCCGCAATCGCTCGAAGATCCCGCGCGCGACGTGGTCGAGCAGGAACTCAACGACGCGCTGGCCTCCAGCTACGGCATCTTTGCCGGCAAGCCCAAGGCCTGGGCCACGCTGCGTTTCTCGCAGCACGCCGCACGCTGGGTGGCCGACGAACACTGGCATTCGCAGCAGAAGGGCGAGTGGCTGTCCGACGGCCGCTATGAGCTGCAGGTGCCGTATTCCAATTCCAAGGAATTGCTGATGGACGTACTCAAGTACGGTCCGGATGCGGAAGTGGTGGCGCCCTTGTCGCTGCGCGAGGAAATGAAGATCCAGCTGCAGCTGGCACTGGGCGGCTATCAGTGAGATAAGTGGGCCAAGACGAGGGTGATGCGAGCACGCGCGTGGACGCAGCCTCTCGCCACGCACTCCTCTCCACTCACTTTTTGTCGTCTGAGCCATGAGCGCCACTGATATCGCCGATCCCTCGACGCTTCCTGCCGAAGCCAACGTCACCAGAAAACCGACCGTCGCGCTCGCACTTGGTTCCGGAGGCGCGAAAGGTCTGGCGCATATCGGCGCCATCGAGGAGATCGAAGCGCAGGGCTATCAAATCGTCGCGATTGCCGGCACCTCGATGGGCGCGCTGATCGGCGGCATCTACGCCACCGGCAAACTGGGCGTCTACCGCGACTGGGTCTGTTCGCTGGCCAAGATGGATGTGCTCAAGCTGGTCGACTGGACGCTGTCGGGCGGTGGCCTGATCAAGGGCGAGCGCATCATCGAGACCATGCGTGGGCTGATCGGCGACGTCGCCATTGAAGATCTGCCGATCGCCTTCACCGCCGTCGCCACCGACCTGGACCGCGAACGCGAAGTCTGGCTCACCCGCGGCCCGCTGTTTGATGCGATCCGTGCGTCCATCGCCATTCCGACCATTTTTCGTCCGCATACCTTGTCCGAGCGGCGCCTGATCGACGGCGGTCTGCTCAATCCCGTACCGGTGACGCCGCTGATCCGCGATCCGGCGGACTATCTGTTCGCCGTGAGCATGGACGGCCCGCCCGATGCCGGCACCCCGGACGAGGTGCGCGCGACACCCACGGCGAGCAACGACGGCTATCGGTCGCGCATCGGCGAGTTCATCGGCAAGCTCATGCCGCATGGCGCCGAGAAGGCGCGCGAACCGGGCATGCTGGAACTGCTCATGCAATCGATGGACCTGATGCAGGCCAATCTGTCGCGCCTGCGCCTGGCGGCGTACGAGCCTGATCTGTTGATCCGCATGCCGCGCAATGTGGCCACGGTGTACGAGTTCTACCGCGCCGGCGAATTGATCGAGATGGGCCGCAAACAGGCCCGTCTGGCATTGGCGAACTGGCAGCCGACACGCACCGGCGTGTTTACCGGCCGCTCCTGAGCGTTCAATGCTGGCCGTTGGCCTTTAACAGCGCATCGAGATAGCACTTCAGCGCCACCGCGTTGTTGTGCTCCTCGTCGCGCGCACCGAACAAGAGCGTGATGCGGTGACGCGATGCCTGGGTCAGCAGAGGGCGCCAATGCTCGGCCGCGGCATCGAGTTCGGTAGCGTAGCGGTGGCGGAAACCTTCCCAGCGCGCGGGATCGTGGCCAAACCATTTGCGCAGGGCGGTGGATGGCGCCAGCTCCTTGCTCCAGGCATCGAGCGCGGCGTCTTCCTTCTTCATGCCACGCGGCCATACGCGGTCCACCAGCACGCGATAGCCATCGCTCTTGGCGGGCGCCTCATAGATGCGCTTGACGGTGATACTCATGGACGGGCGGCCTCCCGAAGCACGAATCATCAGCATACGCCGATGAAGAACGCGTTGTGGGAGCGCACCCTGTGCGCGAACGCGGTGCCGGATGGCACCGCGATCATCGGCAGCGCAGTCCAACATGTGGGCCTGTCGCGCACAGGGTGCGCTCCCACACACAGGTAAGTCAGTCGCTAACTCAGATCTCTTCGACCTGGGTGACCTTGCCACGGCGCATCAGCCAGGCCACGCCACGCAGGTCGGCGATGCCTACCCACAGGCGATCGAGCATGCCGTACTTGGAGGTACCCGCCGTGCGCGGGCGATGACCCACCGGCACGCTGGTGCTCTGGAAGCCCGCACGCTTCACCAGCGCCGGCAGATAGCGGTGCATGTGGTCGAAGTAGGGCAGGCGCATGAACACGTCGCGGTCGAACAGCTTCAGGCCGCAACCGGTGTCGGGCGTCGAATCGCGCAGCATGCGCGAACGCACCGCGTTGGCGATCTTGGACGAGATGCGCTTGTTGAAGCTGTCCCGGCGCGTGGTGCGCCAACCAGCAAACAGGCGCACGTCCGGGCCACTCTGTTCGCGCTGGGCGAGCAGCTTGGGAATATCGGCCGGATCGTTCTGGCCATCACCGTCCAGGGTGGCGATCCACGGCGAACGCGCCGCGCGCACGCCATTCCACACCGCCGTGCTCTGACCGCTGCGGGTGAGGTGGCGCACGATGCGCAACTCCGGATACTTCGCCTTCTCCGCCGCCAGCACGGCCACGCTGTCGTCGCTGGAATCGTCGTCCACATAGACGACCTCGAAGTCCACCTTGCCGCGCAGGGCAGCGGCGATTTCGGCGAGCAGCGGCGGAATATTGTCGCGCTCGTTGAACACCGGCACGACGACGGACAGCTGTGGCATGGGGAGGGCCTTGGTCTTTAACAGGGGGCGCAGGGGCGCCAGGGGGCTATTCTAGTGGGTGGAGGGGCTGGCGTCAGGCGGCGGGGCGGCTCGGGGGCCTTCCGGCACTCGACCGAGCCTCGGATGAATGCTGATCGCCGCACTTAAGGCGGAGCCTCCGCCGCCGTGCCGGCTTGTCTGTGGGAGCGCACCCTGTGCGCGACTGCCGCGCTTGGGTGTACCGCTCCGTCGGCTTGTCGCGCACAGGGTGCGCTCCCACAAAGAGCGGGCCGGCAACTCTGACCGCCCCCACCGGCGTGCATCCCCTTGTAGGAGCGCACTTGTGCGAGACCGCAGCGCTAACGCTCCGTCGGCTGGTCGCGCACAAGTGCGCTCCTACAAAAAAGGACGCCCGGCTAGGCCGGGCGTTTTGTGGCTCTTGGCGCCCGGGTCCTCGCATGACGCGACGGGCTCGATGACGAGCAGAAAGACGAAGCCATTCGCCTCAGCGAATCTTCCCCAGAATCCCATCCAGCTCATCGTTGCTGTGATAGTGGATCACCAACTTGCCCTTGCCTCCGCGCCCCTGCGCCAACTCCACGCGAGTGGCAAAGCGCTCGCCCAGTTCGCGTTCCAGCGCGTCGACATTCGGATCGCGCGACGGCGTGTGCTTGGCCTTGCCCTTGGGCGCCGTCTGCGCGCGACGCGCGGCTTCTTCCAGCTCGCGCACGCTCCAGCCGTGGCGGGAGGCTTCCAGGGCGAGACCTTCGGCCATGCTTTCGGGCAGGGTGATCAGGCAGCGGGCGTGGCCCATTTCCAGCTTGCCTTCATCGAGCAGGCGCTTGATGGAGGCTGGCAGCTCAGTCATGCGCAGCAAGTTGGAAACGGATGCACGCGAGCGACCGACGGCATCGGCAGCTTGCTGGTGGGTGAGCGCGAAGTCGTCGATCAGGCGCTTGAGCGCGTCGGCTTCTTCGAGCGGCGTGAGGTCCTGGCGCTGGATGTTTTCGATCAGAGCCATGGCCGGCACGGCCACTTCCGGCACGTCCTTCACCAGCGCCGGCAGTTCCGACAGCTGCGCGCGCTGCGCGGCACGCCAGCGGCGTTCGCCGGCGATCAGCTCGTACTGGTTCTTGCCGATGGCGCGAACCACCACCGGCTGGATCAGTCCCTGCGCGCGAATCGAGGCCGCCAGTTCGTCCAGCGCCTCGTCGTTCCAATGGCGACGCGGCTGGTACTTGCCGGGCTGGATCTGCTGGATCGGCAGGTGGCGCAATTCGCCTTCCTGCTCAAGCACCGAGGGCTTGCCGGGTTCGTCATTGCCGCCGAGCAGCACATCGAGCCCGCGTCCCAGGCCTCGTTTTTTCGCAGCGGACATGCTTACTCCTGATGGATGTCGACGATGTCGTCGAGCGTCTCGTCACTCTCGTGCAGCGTCGGCGTGACCACGTCGTTGGCGTGATCGAGCGCTGCCGCCTGCTGGTTGCGATCGCGGCGGATCATCTCGCCGGCCAGGCCGATATAGGCAATGGCGCCGCGCGAGCTGCGGTCATACAGATGGATCGGCTGGCCATGGCTGGGCGCCTCGGCCAGGCGCACGTTGCGCGGAATGATCGAGCGCAGCACCTTGTCGCCGAAATGCGTGGTCAGCTGCGCTGACACTTCGTTGCCGAGGTTGTTGCGCACGTCGTACATGGTGCGCAGCAGGCCTTCGATTTCCAGCGCGGGATTGAGGCGTTGGCGCACGGCCTTCACCGTATCGAGCAGGCTGGATAGACCTTCCAGCGCGAAGTATTCGCACTGCACTGGAATCAACAGACCCGTCGCTGCCGTCAGCGCATTGAGCGTCAGCAGGTGCAGCGAGGGCGGGCAGTCGATCAGCACGATGTCGTAGCGATCGGCGATCTTCGACAGCGCGTCCTTGAGGCGGCTTTCGCGCGCAATCGCGTCCATCAGCTTCAGCTCGGCGGCGGTGAGGTCGCCGTTGCCGGGCAGCAGGTCGTAATGCGCTTCGGTCTTGACGATGGCCTGCTCGATCGGCGCCTCGTCCAGCAGCACCTCGCAGCCGTTGGGCTTGGCCACGCGCTTGTCCACGCCCGACGCCATGGTCGCGTTGCCCTGCGGATCGAGATCGACCAAGAGCACCTTGCGCTTGGCGGCAGCCAGCGCGGCGGCGAGATTGACGGCGGTGGTGGTCTTGCCGACACCACCTTTCTGGTTGGCGACAGCGATGATGCGGGCCATGGTGTCGTCGATACCGTGAACGAGTGAAAAGGGGGCTAGATTAGCAGCCTGCTCAGCCAGCGGTGCGGCCTAGTACCACAAGGTGCCGCTCGCCACCCACATCAGGCACGGCGAGCGTATGGGTGGCGCGAACCTCGAAACCAGCGGGTACGCCAGGCAGTTCCTCATCCGGATGCCTGCCCTTCATGGCAAGCCAGATGCCGTCCTTGGTCAAAAGGTGACCACCCCAGGCCAGCATGTCCTCCAGGCTGGCGAAGGCGCGGGCGGTGATGCAATCGAACTGGCCTTCCACTTCTTCCACGCGCGATTGCACCGCACGCACGTTCTCAAGCTTCAGTGAGCGAATGGCCTCGCGCAGGAAGCGGACCTTCTTGCCGTTGGAATCCACCAGCAGCACCTGCAGCTCCGGGCGCGCGATCGCCAGCGGAATGCCGGGCAGGCCGGGGCCGGTGCCCAGATCGGCCAGCGTCTGGCCCTGCACATAGGGCAGGATCGCCAGCGAATCGACCAGATGGCGACTGACCATCTCCAGCGGATCGCGGATGGCGGTGAGGTTGTAGGTGGCATTCCAGCGCGCCAGCAGGGCCTGGTAATCGAGCAGACGCTCCACGGCGCCCGCCGGCAAGCTCACGCCAAGCGCGGCGATGCCGCTTTCCAGCCGGGTTTGCAGGACTTGGCGAGAGGTCATGGAAGGGCCTTGCAGGAACGGGGCACGCAAGTATCCGGGTGTGTACGACGGGACGCCAGTTGTGGGAGCGCACCCTGTGCGCGACAAACCCACGGAGCGGTACACCCAAGCGT
>NZ_JBFTRY010000072.1:0-17180 GCF_056399745.1 Dyella sp. 01N36 | reverse complement strand
ACCCAAGCGTGGCTTGTCGCGCACAGGGTGCGCTCCCACAGGAGGGGAAACGAAGGACAAAGAAAAGCCCGCCGTAGCGGGCTTCAAGGGTCTCCCCTGTGGCGGGTGCTCTGAGGCCACCTTCGCCAGGCCTGTCCGGCAGCACACCGGATCAGGCGAATTCCAGCTCCACCCGCGTGACCATCATGCCGCGCTCGCGCAGGGCGCCGTTCATGCTCTGCTTGAGGCGCGAGCCCAGGTCGCGGCGATCGGCGCTGAACGCCTCCGGCTCGTCGCGCAGCGCCGCCAGGGCGCCGCCACGGATCAGCTGGTCGGCATGATCGATCACTGCGTCGGCCCGTTCCGGCTCCAGCACCTGCCAGTACACCGTGCCACGCACGTCGTGGGCGTCGGCCAGCAGCTCTTCGAAACGCAGCACCTGGCCGCTGAGGTCGATGCGGTGCTCCACGCGGTCGATCAGCGGGAGTGACATATGGGTACCTGGCTGCAGCAGGCGGTACGGCTTGCCTCGTCGGTAGAGGCTATGCACCTGGTCGGCCGGCACGCGCTTGATCGCGGCGACGAAAGTCGCGATCAAGGCCAGGACAACGAGTGTAATCAGGGCATTCATAATAAAATACAGCGAGTTATGTGTGTTTTCTTCGCAAGAACTGTAAGTTGATAGTACAGCTACTTGCACCCGTTTAGATTAATCCTTATTTAACGACATTCCTGCGCCCGCTTACAACCCAACTTTCGAGCTAAGTTGCTGATTTTGAGAACTTGCTGGCAGGCACCGTGGACATGCATTGATCTTGCCAACCGGCTGAGCGAGGTCAGGATTTCCCTTACAAATCGTTAACGGCGGCCGACACGCGGGCTTTAGGGTCGGCTATGGGACGCCGGCTCGCTCGCCGCTTGCGCCCAGAAAAAAAGCCACCCCGGCGTACCGGGGTGGCTGTTGGGCGAGGTCTTTGGGAAACGCCAGCTCGTCAGAACTTCCCGGCGCGAAAGTCGGCGATGGCCTGATGGATTTCCTCGGGCGTATTCATCACGAACGGCCCGTAGCGGGTCACCGCTTCATTGAGCGGATGGCCCGCCACCAGCAGGACGCGTGCCGCCGTATCGCGACCGGCGATGCGCAGTTCGCCATCGCGCGACAACACTGCCAATTCGCTGCGGGCGAGTGGCTGGCCKGCAACGTCGGCGTCCTTGCCATCGAACACATAGGCAAAGCCGGCGTGGCCTTCGGGCAGCGGTATGGTCACCGACGCACCGGGCTGCACGGCGATATCCAGATAGATCGGCTGCGTAACGATTTCCGCCACCGGGCCGGTCACGCCGCCAAACTCACCGGCGATCACTTTCACTTCGACGCCTTCCGCCGGGCGCGCGACCGGGATGCGCTCCGGTCCGATGTCCTGGTAGCGCGGCGCGATCAGCTTGTCCTTCGCGGGCAGGTTCACCCACAGCTGGAAACCCCACATCAGGCCATCTTCCTGCTCGGGCATTTCCGAATGCAGGATGCCGCGGCCGGCGGTCATCCACTGCACGCTGCCCGGCACCAGATCGCCGCTGTTGCCGTGGTTGTCGTGGTGCTTCATGTGCCCGGCGAGCATATAGGTCACGGTTTCAAAGCCGCGATGCGGATGCTCGGGAAAACCGGCGATGTAATCGCCCGCCTGGTCGGAACGAAACTCGTCCAGCAACAGGAACGGGTCGAGCATGTCCAGGCCGGGCTGGCCGATGACGCGCTTGAGCTTCACACCCGCGCCGTCGGAGGTGTCGATGCCGCGGATGCGGCGAACAATGCTGCGCTCAGTCATGGCTGTCTCCAGAAAGTGGACTGCCAACATGATGGCGCTGCGGCGGCTCAAGCCCAAGACGCGTGGGTGGAACGGATTGTTTCCTTCGAGAGCGGCGAGGGGCCAGCCCCTCGCTCAATGCACCCAATGCCCGCTGCGCTGACGCGGCGGCACCGACGACGGTTCCTTTTCCTCGACCGGGCGCACGGCGGCTTCGACTTCCGCCTCGCTCACCGGATGCTCGTTCCAGTAATGATTCACCGCACCGAGCACGGCGGGCACCTGCGACAGGCACTCGTCGTATTCATCGTCGCTGAGCTTTTCGAATTCCGCGTCGGCGTTGAGGATGCCCTCGTCCACCGCCAGCGCCATCACCGGACCGAGCATTTCCATCAGCTGCGGATCGTCCGCCAGGCGCTTTTCCCATAGCCCCGCGCGCAGGTCGATGCCGCGGCTGAAACCCTCGCACCAGCCGGCAGCGGAAAGCACCGGGCCGGTTTCGGTATCCACTTCACCGAGGATGGGCTCATAGGCTTCGACCTCGAGTTCGGCGGTGATCGAATCGTTGAGCTTGGCCAGCAGCGCCAGCACGCGATTGCCTTCGTTTTCGTCGGTGAAGGGTTCGTGCAGTACTTCGGGCAGCCACTCTTCGGGCAATACCAGCGTCGGGCCCACCGCCAGCGCGGAGAGCAGGCCATGCACGCCATCGAGCAGCAGGTCGTCCTCGCCGACATGGCCGCGCAGGTATTGGTCCAGCTCGTCGAGTTCGTCGTCGCCTAGCGAACTGGGCCACTCGGTCTTGGGTGTATTCATCCGTTGCCTGTTTGTGATGCTGTGTTACTTCAGATATCCAGCTCAACCGTTACCGGCGTGTGATCGGAGGGGCGTTCCCAGGTTCGCGGCGTGCGGTCGATGGTGGCCGTTTTTGCCGCGGATTTGAGGGCGTCGCCGATCAGGATCAGGTCGATGCGCAGGCCCATGTTGCGCCGGAAGGCTGCCTGACGGTAGTCCCACCAACTGAAGTGTTCACCGGCCGGCTCGAACAAGCGGAAGCTGTCGTGCAGGCCCAGTTCGGTGATGCGCTTGAGCGCCTCGCGCTCGGGCGGCGAACACAGGATGTCTTCGCCCCAGGCGACCGGGTCGTACACGTCGCGATCGTCCGGCGCGATATTGAAATCGCCCAGCACCACCAGGTTCGGGTGACGTTCGATTTCCCGCGCCAGGAACTCGCGCATCTTGGCCAGCCAGTCGAGCTTGTAGGCGTATTTTTCATCGCCCACGGCCTTGCCGTTGACCACGTACAGATCCACCACGCGCACGCCGCCGATGGTGGCCGCAAGAATGCGCCGCTGCGGGTCGTCGAGGTTCGGGATATCGGTGACCACGTCCTCAAAGTCGCCCTTGAGGTCGGCCTTCGCCAACAAGGCCACGCCGTTGTAAGTCTTCTGGCCGGAAAACACCGCGCGGTAACCGGCCGCGGCCAATTCATCCACCGGGAACTTGTGGTCCTCCAGTTTGGTTTCCTGCAGCGCGACCACATCCGGTTGCGCATCGGCCAGCCACTGCGTGAGGTGCGGAATGCGCACCTTCAGCGAGTTCACGTTCCATGAGGCGATTTTCATGGGGGCATTGTAAGCGATGACTGGAGAGACGCCGCCGCCCTCGCGGGCGGCGGCATGCATCAAGCCAGACCGTGACTCTTCAACAACGCCTCGGGCTCGGGTGCACGGCCGCGAAATGCGATGAAACTCTCGATCGCCGGGCGGCTGGCGCCCACCGCGAGTATCTCCTGGCGGAAGCGGTCGCCGGTGGCGCGGTCGATGACGCCGTGTTCCTCGAACTCACCGAAGGCATCGGCGCTGAGCAGCTCGGCCCACAGGTAACTGTAGTAACCGGCGGCGTAGCCGCCCGCAAAGATGTGCGAGAAGGCATGCGGGAAACGCTGCCAGGCCGGCGGATGCAGTACGGCCACGTCGTGACGCACCTCTTCCAGCACTTCCAGCGTGCGTGCGCCCTGGTTCGGGTTGTATTCCAGGTGCAGGCGGAAATCGAACATGGCGAACTCGAGCTGGCGCACCAGGAACAGGCCGGCGTGGAAGTGGCGAGCCGCCAGCATGCGCTGGAACAATTCGTCCGGCAGGCGTTCGCCGGTTTCGTAGTGGCGCGCGAACAGATCGAGCGCTTCGCGGTTCCAGCCGAAGTTCTCCATGAACTGGCTGGGCAGTTCCACCGCATCCCATTCGACGCCGTCGATGCCGCCGATGGACGGCAGCGCGATTTCGGTCAGCAGGTGATGCAGGCCGTGGCCGAATTCGTGGAACAGGGTGAGCACATCGTCATGCGTGAGCAGCGCAGGGCGGCCTTCGGTGGGGGGCGCGAAATTGCAGGTGAGGAAGGCCACCGGCAGCTGCTCATTGTCACCGTCGCGGAAGCGCGCGCGGCAGACGTCCATCCACGCGCCGCCGCGTTTGCCGGTGCGAGCGTAGAGATCGACGTAGGCACCGGCAAACACCCGGCCATCGGCATCGCGCACGTCGTAGTAGCGCACGTCCGGATGCCACACATCGACATCTTCGCGAACGCTCAGCGTGATCCCATACAAACGCTGGGTGAGGCCGAACAGGCCTTCGATCACGGAAGGCAGCGGGAAGTAGGGCTTGAGCTGCTCTTCGTCGAGGTCGTACTGCTGCTGGCGCAGTTTCTCCGAGGCGTAGCCGACGTCCCAGGATTCGAGGTTGTCGAGCTTCAGTTCGTTGGTGGCGAACTCGCGCAGGCCGTTGAGTTCGTTGCGCGCGACCGGCTTGGCGCGGTTGGCGAGGTCACGCAGGAACTCCATCACCTCGGTGGGCGAAGCGGCCATCTTGGTGGCGAGTGATTCCTCGGCGGCATTGGCGAAGCCGAGCAGCTGCGCCGCTTCATAGCGCAGCGCCATGATGCGATCGATGCGGCCGCTGTTGTCGAACTTGCCGGCCTGCGGGCCCTGGTCGGACGCACGCGTCTGGTAGGCCCAGTACACGCGTTCGCGCAGGCCGCGGTTGTCCGCGTAGGTGAGCACGGCCTGGACACTGGGCTGCTTGAGCGTGACCAGATAGCCGTCGAGGTTCTGCTCCTTGGCGTACTGGCGCAGCACGGCGCGGCCGGAGTCGGGGATGCCGGCCAAGTCGCGTTCGTCGGTGATGTGTTCGTGCCAGGCATCGGTGGCGTCGAGCACGGCGTTGGAGAATTCAGTGGAGAGGCGACTCAGCTCGACGCCGATCTCGCGATAGCGGGAGCGTGCGGGTTCTTCCAGCGCCACGCCGGACAGACGGAAATCGCGCAGCGCATGTTCCACCAGCGCGCGTTGCGGGCGCGACAGGCGGGGGAAGTCCGGCGCATCGGCCAGTGCCTGCACCGCCTGGTAGAGCTCACGGTTCTGGCCCACTTCGATGGCGTGGTCGGTGAGCCTTTCCTCTGCCGGTCCATACACTTCGCGCAATGCTTCGCTGTCCGCCACGGAATGCAGGTGGCCCACCGGCGCCCAGGCGCGCGCCAGGCGCTGCTCCAGTCGCTCCTGGGTGAGCATGACGCTGTCGAAATCGTGCGGCGCGTTGGCGCCGGTCAGCGCTTCGATGCCGGCGCGGTATTCGGCCAGCAAGGTATCGATGGCAGGCGTGACATGCTCGGGGCGGATCTGCGAAAACGCCGGCAGTGCGTCGTCGGCCAGCAGCGGATTGGTGTTTTCCATGGTGTCTCCTGAACGCCCGGCCTGCCGATGGCGGGTCTGCGGACTGCCGTCAGCGTGGCGACCCGGGTGGGCGAAATCAAGCCGCCGCCGTTCCCCATCGTCACGATTTGTCACATCCGGGCCCGTACCATGCCGCGCCATGTCCAAGCCCGATTTTTCCGCCCTCCTGCGTCGAAGCGATGTGTTCGGGCACCTGGGGGAGGAGGCGCTGGCTGCGCTGCTCCCTGAACTCCAATGGTTTTCCCTGCCGGGCGGTCGCACCTTGTTCAAACAGGGCGATCCGGCCGACGCGCTCTATTTCGTCGTGCGTGGCAGCCTGGGCGTGTTTGACGGGCCCACCGAACGGGTACGCCTGGTGGCAGCGGGCGACAGCATTGGAGAGATCGCGCTGATCACCGGCGAGGGGCGGCACCATACGGCGAGGGCGCTGCGCGACAGCGAGCTGCTGCGCCTGGACCTTGCCGCCTACGAGGCGCTGATCCAACGCCATCCGCAGGCCATGCTGGGTGTGGCGCGGGTGGCCATCGGCCGACTGCAGGAACGGATGCGTGGCGACGAAAGCCCCGGCAATGCACGCACCTTTGCCTTGTTGCCGGCGAGTGCCGAGGTCCCTGCCCGCTCGCTGGCCATGCAGCTGGCGATGGAACTGGAACGCTGGGGCAGCTGCGTGGTGATCGACGCCGAACACGGCGCCGGACGCGGCAGCGACTGGTTTGCCGAGCGCGAAGCGCAGGCTCGTTTCGTGATCTATCTGGATAGTGTCGGGGATCCTTTGTGGCGCCAGCGCTGCCTGCGTCAGGCCGACGTGCTGCTGCTACCCACCCTGGCTGCGCAGCCCGCGCGTCCGTGGCCGGAGGCCGCGCCGATGGACCCGTCGCGGACTGGGCATCGTCCACGGCACCTGATTTTGCTGCATCCGGGCCGCCAGCCGGCGCTGGGTGCGGCGCAACGCTGGCGCGCGGAGTTCAGCGGCGACATCCAGCATCACCATGTCGGCGGTGGCGCCGACCTGGCGCGACTGGCGCGCGTGATCAGCGGCAACGCGCGGGGGCTGGTGCTAGCCGGTGGCGKCGCGCGCGGGGTGGCGCACCTAGGCGCGCTGCGGGCACTGTACGAAGCGGGACATACGTTCGATGCCGTGGGCGGTACCAGTATCGGCGCGATCATCGGCGCCAGCGTAGCCGCCGGCTGGGAACTGGACGCGACCATCGAGACTTTGCGCCGTGCGTTCGTGCAAGGACGTCCACTGTCCGATTGGACCGTGCCCATCGTGGCGCTCACGCGCGGTCGCCGCGCCGCCCTGATGCTGCGCCGCGCTTTCGGCGCACTCGATATCGAAGACCTGGCGCTGCCGTTTTTCTGCGTGTCCACCTGC
Source organism: Dyella sp. 01N36 (assembly GCF_056399745.1). NCBI lineage: Bacteria > Pseudomonadati > Pseudomonadota > Gammaproteobacteria > Lysobacterales > Rhodanobacteraceae > Dyella > Dyella sp. 01N36. The sequence continues at coordinate 10,297 of NZ_JBFTRY010000072.1, read as the reverse complement.
CTTTCCGGCGGAGGCATGACGGTCCATCGCGAAGGGCCGCTGTGGCTCTGGCTGCGCGCGTCCAGCGCGATTCCCGGTGTGCTGCCGCCGGTGTTGCAACAGGGCCGTGTGTACGTGGACGGCGCCCTGGTCGACAACCTGCCCACCGACGTGATGGCGGAGGACGGCCTGTCCCACATCACCGCGATCGATATCCGCGCGGAAATCTCCCTGCTCACCACGGCCGAGGAATTTGCCACGCCGCCGTGGTGGCAGCTGTTGCTGGGCCGGCAGGAAATCCAGCGTCCGGGCCTGGTTTCCACCCTGGTGCGCGCGGCCATGGTCAACAGCGAAGGCCCCAGCGAGCACCGCCGCGACCGCGCCGACCTGCTGCTGACGCCGCCGCTGGAACACATCGGCATGCTCGACTGGAAAGATTGGGAGCGGGCGATGGAGGCGGGGTATCAGTACACAAGGAAGATGCTGGAAGAGCAGTCGTAGCGCACACCTGCTGGGAGAACACCTTGTGGGAGCGCACCCTGTGCGCGACAAGACTTACCTCAGGGTCACTGCTGGCGACGAGCAGGTAGGCATGTTGGCCGCGCACCGCTGCGCCCAGTCGCGCACAGGGTGCGCTCCCACAGGGCACTGCGCGGTACCATAGAACGATGGATCCTCTACGCAAATACAAGGGCATCTGGCCCACCCTGCATCAGCGCGTTTACGTCGACCCCGCTTCCACGATCATTGGCGCGGTCGAATTATTCGATGACGTGTCGATCTGGCCCGGCGCCGTATTGCGCGGCGACGTTAACTTCATCCGCATCGGCGCGCGCACCAACGTGCAGGATGGCGCGGTGGTGCACGTCACCCACGACGGCCCGTACTCGCCTGGCGGCGTGCCCACGATCATCGGCGAAGGCGTCACCATTGGCCATGGCGCGGTCATTCATGCCTGCACCATCGAGGACTACTGCCTGATCGGCATGCACGCCACGGTGCTAGACGGCGCGGTGGTGAAGAAGCACGGCTTCGTGGGAGCGGGCACGGTGATTCCGCCGGGCAAGGTGGTGGGTGAGGGTGAGCTGTGGGTGGGCAATCCGGCCCGTAAAGTGCGCGTGCTCAGTGATCAGCAGATCGAGCAGCTGCACTACTCGGCGGATCACTATGTGCGCATGAAAGACGATTACCTGGCCGCGCAATGACGGCGTCGCGTCGCGTGCTGTTCCTGTGCAGCCGGCATCGGCTGCGTAGTCCGACTGCGGCTGCGGTGTTTGGCGCTTGGCCGGATCTGGAAGTCGATTCGGCGGGGCTCGCGAGCGATGCGGAAACGCCGCTCTCTGCCGATCAACTCCAATGGGCAGAACTCATCGTGGTGATGGAGCAATCGCACCGCCGCAGGCTGCAATCGCGTCACGCGGCGCATCTGCGTGGCAAGCGAGTGGTGTGCCTGGATATCCCCGATCGCTACGACTTCATGCAGCCCGAACTGGTCGAGCTGCTGCTTCAAAAGGCGGGGCCGTTGTTGCGATGAGGCGATTTACAACATCGACCCATTGCTAGCCGACTGCTGCTGCGCCTGCATCGCTGCAGCGCGCGCTTCGTCCTGGCGGATCTGGATCTGGCGCTGGGCGTCGAGTTTGCCGCCCAACAGCGAAAGGATGTAGTTGGTGCTGTCGAACTCGCGCAGCAGCGAGAGTTCGCGCTGGGCGTCGTCGAGGTTGTTGTTGTTGATGGCGCGTTCCACGTCAGCCGATGCGGTCGGGAAAGCCTCGTGCAGCTCGTCGAGCGCCACTTTGTTTTGCGGATCGAGCTGCAGCACGCTGAGGTAGAACTCATAGGCGTTGCTGCCGGCAGGCGCGACCAGACGCTTCTCGCTGACGGCCGTCTTGGCCAGGTCGAGCAGGATGCCCACGCCGCTATCGTCCTTGCCCGAAGCCGAACCGTCAGTGGCGGCGGCCGTGTTGGCGCCTGAAGCCGAGCCGGCTTTCGGCCACAGATAGATACCGCCGCCCACAACGGCAAGCGCGATCAAGGATATGGCGACGATCACGCGCTGGCGTGGCGCGAGGGTAGCGAGACGAGACATGGCACCGTTGCATCGATGAAACCCGCGCACAGGCGCGCCTGCCTTCAGGCGTCCCGGCGGAACTGTGTCACATTATCGATACATCATGTCAGCGATGTGACTCACCAGACTCACCACGCGTATGGACGTCCGCACGGCCAAGCGCCTAGCTGAAATGACCGCCGGTGATGCGGCCATCCTTGTCCAGCTCGGCGTAGTAGCGGCTGTAGTTGCTGCGGTATTCCAAGGTGGTGATGGTGCCTGGCAGTACCAGCTGCACATCCGGATACGCCGCGCGAAACTGCTGCGGCGTGGGATGGGTGGCGATGAAAGCATCGAATGCCTTCATGTCGGTGACATAACCATGCACGGGCGCAGGCATGGCAGGCGTCGAAGCCTGGCACGCGCCCAGGACCAGCGCGAGCGCAAGAACGGCAGGGGCGATCAGACGCGGCATGACGACACTCCGTGAGGGGCCGTGCCGATTATGCGCTCTCGTCCCTGCGTACTCGCATTACAGACGGAACTCGATGCGCTGACGCATCTGCAACGCCACCGGTTTGCCGTCCTGGGTCCCCGGTGTGAACTGCCAGCGCGACACCGCACCGAGTGCCGCGCGGTCGAACACGTACTTGGGATCGGCATCGGCCACGGTGGCGCCGATCACCGAGCCATCCGGTTCCACGGTGAAGGTGACATCGACCCAACCCTGGCGACGCGTGCGCTTGGCATCCGGCGGATAAGCCGGTTCCACGCGATGGGTAAGCACGGGCGCGCTGGTGCCGTTTGCATCGGCCACCGCGGCAGCGGGTACGGGTGCCGGCGCGCGGGCGCGCATGGCTGACTTCGGCGCAGCCTCCACCGTGGTCGATTCGACATTCAACTGTGCAATCGCCCGTTCGCCGGGTGTCATCGCATTGCCGGGTTTGGCCGGCGCCACCGATGGCGGCGCGGTGGTCGGCGCGGGCGCAGGTGCGGCAGTGACGCTCGGCGCCAGAGGAGCTGCCGTCGGTGTCTTGATAGTGGCGGCCGGCGACGGCTCGCGGCGATTGGATTGCTGGGCCAGCTGAGCTTGCTGGGCCGCCTGCTGCGCAGCCGCCGTGCGTTGCGCCTGCAACTTGGCCTGCAACAGAGTGAGCGTGTAGTTCCGCGGATCGGCGCGCGCCAGCAGTTCGATCTGCCGCTGGGCCTCGGCATCGTCGCCTGCATCGATGGTCTGTTCGGCCGCATGCGCGGCAAACGGAAAGATTTCCCGCAACGCATCCTGCGCCACGCGATTACCCGGTTCGCGCTTGAGCACGGCCAGATAAAGCTCGAAAGCATTGCTTCCGGCGGGCGCCAGCAAGCGCTGGGCCGCGATGGCATCGCGTGCGTGCTGCAGCAACTCATCCGTGCCGATGCCTGCGCGGATCACCGGGCCGGCGGCGGCCACCACCTGCTGCGGCGATGGCTGATCAGCGTCGTCGCCGTGCTTGATCTGCCAATAGATGACGCCTCCTGCCGCCGCGATGAGCACGATGAGGATCAACAGGCTGTAGCGGGCTACACCTTGGGCACGACGACTCGACGAAGCGGGGGACATGGGCCACACATGGATGAAGGAAGCCGGCGCGCCAGCTGGGCGCGCAAGCTTAGAGGCGTCATGTTGCGGTGATGTTGCCCCGCATCAGCGGACGTGACGCAGTTCACACCTTGGCCGTGTCGGTCAGACCGTATGAACTGCGCCGTCCTTCATCAATGCCCCGGCAGCAGGCTGCTGTCCGGCGAACCATCCGGATGGGCAAACCACGATACGCGGTTGCTGCCATCGGGGCAGCCCTTGCCCGCGTTGGTGCTCGCCACGACGCCAGCCTGGGTGGTGAGCGATGCACGGTAGCAGCTGCCCAGCGTGTCGTGGAAGGCGAACGACTGCGAACTCTGTTGACCGCTATGGCTGCTCAGGTTGCCGCCGGCATCGAACACCAGGGTGTCCTGGGTATCCACCGTATTGTCGACATCGGCGCCATAGAGGGTGAGGCCGAGCAGGCGCAGCTCATCGCGCTGGCGATAGCCCTGGTGCACGGTCGAGGCCGCGCTGGTGCTGCCATCGCTCGCCAGCTGCTGGTTGTAGTCGAGCGAGAAGGGATAGTTGAAATGCGCCTGTCGCTCCGCCGTCAGGAAGTTGCCCAGGCGGCTCTGGCTGCTGCTGTCGGACCAGGTGCGCTGCGCGGTCTGCTGGCGATAGACCGTGCTGTTGATGGCGAAGGTTTGCGTGTCGTCGAAGCCGGTGTTCTGCGTCACCGTGCTGGTGACGCGTCCGTGCGAGGTGTTCGCATAGCCTTCGATCACAAAGTGGCGGTCGAGCTTGGTGGTGATGCTGCCGCTGAGGTCGCCATTGCTCGCAGTGGCGAGCGTGCTTGCGATCGTCGGCGTCGCCGGCTGGCCGACCAGCGTGTTGCGGGTGATCTTGCCGGTCACTTGTTTGGCGTGCGCATCGCGATACACCAGCAGTGTCGCCGTTGCGGCAAAGTAGCTGTTGGCGCCAGCCACCTGCACGGCCACTTCATGCGGCTTGCCGTCGCTCAGCTGGCCGGCGAACGGCGTGAGGTCGACGCGATAAGGCAGGAAGTTCAACGTCTGCACGCCCGGCGTGGGGCGCCAGAGGTAAGGATCGATGCCACCGGTATAGACCCACGGATAGACCGGCGCCACGCCGGCCGCCTGGCCGTCGATGCTGATCTGTGCCTCGCGGAAATTGCCGCCGCCGCATTCGTTGGTTTCCGAGGCATACGCGTCGGGCACGCAGGTGTACCAGAACTCGTCGCCGCTCTGGCTCTGGGTGAACACGTCCAGATACGCGCGCTCGACATTGGTCGGCAAAGTCAGCGTGCGCGCCAGCTTGTCGGTCGAGGTGTTGAGCGTCGCCGTGCTGCCCACCGGATCGCTGCCCAGCGGATACACCGCGTCGGGCACCTCCGCCGCGCGGGCGCGTACCGACGCCGGATAGAACAGCAGGCGCGCCGTGCCATGGATCACGCCGGTGTAAGTGTCGTTCACCAGGTTGCCGATGATGGCCTGCCCTTGTCCCGCGTTGCGCAGCAGGGCGGCGTAGTCGGTGAGGTCGCGCTCCACATGCCATGCGGGCGACACCGTGGCCGACGGTTCCTGGGTGGTGCCGAAGTAGAGGTTCACGCCGCCCAGCCAGAGCGTTGCGGTGCGGTCGTACTGGCGGCCGGCGGTGACCGAGAAGTCCGCCTCCAGCACTACCTTCGACCATGCGCCGGGGCACGAGGTCGGCGGCGCATAGCTATAGGGGCGGGCGTTGAAATCATCGAAGGCGACATTGCTGAACAGCGTCACCACACAGGGCTGGCCTGGCGGCCGTGGCACGGTCGGATCGGCGGTGGCCACATTGCTTGAACCCACCACCGGATCGGCGGCGGCTTGCGCGGTGAATCCCAGCGCCAGCGTTGCCGCCAGCGCAGCAGCCGCCCCAAGGCGGACCAGTCCCTCAGGCACCATGACGTTCTCCCCGTGATGTGCCCCCTGAGTCGCGCAAACTAGCACGGTCCAGCCACCCCAGACGTCTAGGCGTCCACAGTCTGCGCATGTAAGTTCTTGCGCCGCTTCAGCGAGATGAAGACGGCGTCAGTTGACGCGCGTCGCAGCCTCAAGCGCGGCCAGATAAGCCAACGCGTGGTCGCGCGAAGCGCCGCACATCGACGCTTCTGGCCGCAGGCCCGAACACACTGCGGGGCGCTCTGGCCGACCGAAGATGGCGCAGCGGTTGTCGTCGTTCAGTTGCGCGCAACGCACGCCGGCGGGCTTGCCGTTGGGCATGCCGGGAATCGGCGAAGAAATCGACGGCGCGATACAGCAGGCGCCGCAGCCGACCCGGCAGGTGGGCGCGTTCGCCGCGGATGCCGGGCGCTGCATGATCACTCGCTCACCCGTACTGCTTGCGCAGTTCGGCGTAGACCGGGTCGGTATCGGGACGCTGGCCATGCCAAAGCTCGAAGGTATCGGCAGCGGTTTCGATCAGCATGCCCAGGCCATCGAACGCGTAGCGCGCGCCGGCGGTGCGTGCCCAGGCGAGAAAGCTGGTGGCGGCTACGCCATAGGAAAGGTCATAGCAGAGCGCGCGATTGCCGACGATGGCGAACGGCAGATCCAGCGACTTGCCCAGCACGCCGGCCGAGGTCGAGTTGATGATCAGGTCGAACGCGCCGAGGCCGGCGAGATCCTCCCAGTAGCGCGTGTGTGCACGCGCCGGATCGCCGATGGCATCGGCCAGCGCATCGGCCGTGTCCGGCGTGCGGTTGACGATGGTCAGGGTGTGCACGCCGGCATCGAGCAGCGCCCACGCCACGCCATGCGCCGCGCCGCCGGCGCCGAGCAACAGGGCGGTGTGGCCGCGCAGATCCACGCTGTGCCGTTCGGCGATGTCGCGCACCATGCCGTCGCCGTCGGTGTTGTGGGCGGCGATGCGGCCATCGGGCAGCGGCGTGAGCACGTTGGCTGTGCCGGCGCGCGTGGCCGCGACGCTGCGCTCATGGGCCATCGCGTAAGCGGCCGTCTTGTGCGGCAAGGTCACGTTGGCGCCGCGGCCGCCGTTGGCGAAGAACGAGCGCATCGTCGCTTCAAAGTCTGCCGGCGCGGCGTCGATGGTGCGGTATTCCAGGTCAATGCCGAACTGGYGCGCGAACGACTGGTGAATCTGCGGCGACAGCGAATGGCTGATGGGGTGGCCAAACACCGCGAACTGTCCTGCACTCATGCGCGCTCCTGATGAAAGTCGATGCCGCCAATGGCGGCTCCCGGTCGGACCGGGACGTCCATTTTACCCGCCGCAGGCCTTGTCCGGTGGGGCATCGCAGGTTTTGAGATCGGCTCCGCGCAGGCTTTGCCCCATACCGATCACGGAACACGACCATGCGCCCGACCAATCGCACAGCCCATCACGAACGCCTGCTTGGTGCCGCCCTGCTATGGCTGCTGGCTGGCGCGGCCTTGCTGCTGACCACGCTGGTCCCGCTGCATACCGATGCGTGGGGCTGGACGCCTGCGTTCTGGCTGATTGGCGCACCACTGGTGGTCCTGCTGGCGCTGGAGCCGTCGCTGCCCCGCCAGCTGCTTGGCCTGCGGTTTCGCTCGCGCCGCCGCCCGGCGTCGGCGCTGATCTGGAACTGACGCGACAACGAATTCACTTGGCAGTGGATGCCGCGGCAGGAAGGCCGTGGCGTGGGGCTCCGTGCGACGGCCTGGGATGGCTGGGCACCTCGCTGGAGCGGCGCGACGGATCGCGCCCGCGTGACGGCAGCTCAGGGACGGGCTGCCGGTATCACCCCACTGCTGTTGCAGCTTTCTGTGGGAGCGCACCCTGTGCGCGACAAACCTACGGAGCGGCACATCGCCACGCCGCAGTCGCGCACAGGGTGCGCTCCCACAGTTGTCATTGTGCTCAGTCAGTCTCGCCGGCGCGCTTGCGTTCCATGCGCCGCAGAAACTCCTGCATGATGCGGCGATAAAGCGCCTCGCCCAGATGCTCGTCTTCCACGCCGTGATCGATCGACGGGTTGTCATTCACCTCGATCACCACCGGCTTGTTGCCCACGCGCTTGATGTCGACGCCATACAAGCCATCGCCCACCGCCTGGGTGGCCTTGAGCGCCAGCTTCACCACGTCGGCCGGCGCGTGCTCGATCGGGATGGTTTCCGAGTCGCCCGTCTTCGATGCGCCCTTGGCGCCGTGGTTGTAGATCTGCCAGTGCCCGCGCGACATGAAGTATTTGCAGGCGTACAACGCCTCGTTGTTGAGTACGCCGATACGCCAGTCGAACTCCGTGAAGACAAACTCCTGCGCCAGCAGCAGCGCACTGTGCTGGAACAGTTCGGCACTGGCCTTGTTGAGCGCGGACTCGTTTTCCACCTTGACCACGCCACGCGAGAACGAACCGTCGGGGATTTTAAGCACCAACGGATAGCCGAGTTTTTCCGAGAGCTCTTTGAGGCCCTTGGCGTCGTCGCGGTAGAGAATTTCAGTGCGTGGCACCGCGAGCTTGCGCGACACCATCAAGTCGTTGAGAAAAATTTTGTTCGTGCAGCGCAGGATCGAGGTGGGATCGTCCATCACCACCATGCTTTCTTTCTCCGCACGATGGGCGAAGCGGTAGGTGTGGTTGTCGCTGGCAGTGGTTTCGCGGATGAACAGGCCGTCGTACTCGGCCAATCGCTGGTAATCGTTCTTGCCGATCGGATCGACTTCGATGCCCAGTTCCTTGCCGGCGGCGATGAAGGACTTGAGCGCCTTCTTGTTCGACGGCGGCATTGCCTCGTGCGGATCGACCAGCATGGCGATGTCGTAGCGGAACTGCCTGCGCGCCTTGGGTTTGCGCCACAGCTTTTTGCTGAAGCGGTCGAGCTCTTCGGCAAAGGCATCTTCCTGGGCATCGTCCAGCGTGTGCAGGCCCACCGGCTTGATCGCGCTGATCTGCCACACGCGGTCGCGCTCGAACTCGATGCGCAGCAGTGGGCACGGGAACATTTCGAACACCTGGCGCGCAAGATCCTGCAGCGCCGGGTGGGCGGTCTGCCCAAAGTAGACCAGGATCCCGAAGTCGGTGGTGTCGCGTCCGCCAGCCGGCAGGAAGTGGGTGAGCTTGGCGCTCAGGTCCTCGATCTCCAGGCCGTACAGCGAGCGGCGGCGCAGGTCGTTTACCGTGCGCACGGAAGGCATCACGCGATGCCCGCGTGCCTCGGCCAGCAGCGACACGTAGTACCCGGTGCCCAGGTATTTGTAGCTGCGGCACATGTTGATGACGTGCGTGCGCTCGTCGTCCACACCGACGGGTTCGCGCAGGTAATCCATCGCCGTGACTACGTCCGCGGACGGGTAGTAGGAACTCCAGTCGGAGGCCTTCTCGACAACAAGCACGAGACGAGTCATGACACCTCTGTCAGATGGAACCGAGGAGTGTCGTCACGCGGGGAACGAGGCGGCACGGCGCAAGGGGCGCAGTTTGGCACATGGATCGCGCGGCACAAGGCGGGGTGCCAGGCCGGCTCATAGGCGGTTCAAGATTTGCCCGCATCGTTCCACGCTCCGGTCCCATCTTTGCCACTGCGGCACGCCCGCCGGTAGCCACGTCGCTCACCGCTACACGGCAAGGCCTGCACTTTTCGCTCACATCTTTCGCCGGCAGCGTGCCGAGATTGAACGGGTTGTGACCTGCGCCACAAGTCATCGTTGCCCCCGGGGAGTGTGGGGACTAGAGTGCCCGGCTTGTTTCATCGCGCCCGCGGGACCGCCCCTGATGACCCCCATGCCCGCGACCGCCGCCGTACGCGTGCGTCGTGCTGAACTCTCCGATCTGGATGACCTGGTTGCCCTGGAAGAGAGCAGCTTCGCCACCGATCGCCTCAGCCGGACCCAATACCGCCGCCACCTCGACAGCGAAAGCGCGCAAGTGCTGGTGGCCAGCGCCAACCACCGCAACTTTCTGGGCACGGCCGTGGTGTTCTTCCGCAAGGGGACCCAGGTAGCGCGCTTGTATTCCATCGCCACCAAGGCGGAAGCGCGAGGCAAAGGCGTGGGCTCCGCGCTGCTCGAAGCGGCGGAAAAACTTGCGCTGAGACGTCATCGCAAGGCGTTGAGGCTGGAAGTGCGCACGGACAACGAAGACGCGCTGCGGTTGTATGAGCGACTCGGCTACAAGCGCATTGGGCGTTATGCGCGCTATTACGGGGATGGGGCGGACGCTTGGCGGTATGAAAAGGTGTTGGACTGAGGGTTTGCTCGAGTTCATTGCCTTCGGCCGAGCTGGGTTGCTCGCCGTTACGTTTCATCTCAGGTGTCATGCTGGTGCGGCCGCGGTAGCTCGTCATTTTGGCGAGCGCGGTTTCTGTTGCTCGTCCCAGTGCACCCCACAAGAGGGGGGCTAGGCCGGAGACGTTCTTCAACAGCCGAATGGCTGGTCATCAAGAGCTTCGGTGTTTCCTTGTCACCTTGAGGCCAGCGTGCCGCCTACGCGGCGGGCGTTTCGATCGGCTGCCGCCGCTCGAGTCACTTTTCTTTTGCTGGCCCAAAAGATCCCACGGGACTAGCTTCGCGTCGAAAGTAACCCAAAGAAAATGGCCTGATAACGCCGGCAGCATCGTGTTGGGATAAGCCCGAACGCTCGAGGCGCGTCGTTGTGGGACGACCTCCGAGGGTACACAGGGGATACTTCCAAGCGCTGCGCAACGCGCCCGAATCGCTGAGGACTTAAAGCC
>NZ_JBFTRY010000071.1:0-17307 GCF_056399745.1 Dyella sp. 01N36 | reverse complement strand
CTGAACTTCATGCGCGGCCGCACCTTCCTTTCGCGCTATCTGATCATCGACGAAGCGCAGAACCTCACGCCCAAGCAGATGAAGACGCTGATTACGCGTGCAGGTCCCGGCACCAAGATCGTCTGCCTGGGCAACGTCGAGCAGATCGACACGCCCTACCTCACGGAAACCACTTCGGGCCTCACTTACGCGGTGGATCGATTCAAGCACTGGGAGCACTCGGCGCATATCACCTTGCGTCGCGGTGAGCGTTCGCGCCTGGCGGATTTTGCGTCGGAAGCGTTGTAAGAGAAACCGAGTTGCTCCGACGACCATCGGAGCAACTTCCCTCACTGTGGGAGCGCACCCTGTGCGCGACGGCACTCCGGTCGTCACCGCTCCGTAGGCTTGTCGCGCACAGGGTGCGCTCCCACAATTAGCGCCTATGATGCGCTGTTCTTCGACACGCCCGTCATTTGGCGCGCAGCAGAATTCGAAGACACCCATATCCAAATCCAAGACACACCATGCCCCACATCGCCCCGCCCATCGCCCTCACCATCGCCGGCTCCGATTCGGGTGGTGGCGCCGGTATCCAGGCCGATCTCAAAACCTTCCACGCTCGCGAAGTGCATGGCCTCTCGGTGATCGCGGCGATCACCTCGCAGAACACGCAAGGCGTTACCGCCGTGCACACGGTTCCGCTGAAACACATCCGCAGTCAGCTGGACGCCGTGTTCGACGACTTCGCCATCGGCGCCGTGAAGACCGGGATGCTGGGAAGCGCCTCGGTGACCAGGCTCGTGGCGAAGGAGATGCGCGCACGCAAACCCGCGTGGCTGGTGGTCGACCCGGTGATGATTTCCACCAGCGGTGCGCGACTGCTCGATGAGGACGCGGTTGAGGCCATGGTCGAAGAACTGATTCCGCTGGCCGATGTGCTCACGCCCAACCTGCCCGAGGCAGAAGCCTTGCTGGGTAAAAAATTGCGCAAGGCGCAGGATTTCGACCGTGCCGGCAAGGCCCTGCTCAAGCTCGGCGCCCGTACCGTGCTGCTCAAAGGCGGCCATTCGGACGAACGCCAGGTGATCGACCGTTTCTACGACGAAAGCGGCGTGATGGAGCTGCGCCATCGGCGTCTCCCCATCGAAGGTCATGGCACGGGCTGCACGCTGGCCTCGGCCATCGCGGCGGAGCTGGCCAAGGGCCATGCGCCGCGCTCGGCCGTGCGTCGCGCCGTGGCCTACGTGCAGCGCGCGCTCGAACGCAGCTATCGCCCGGGCGGCGGCGAGGTTCACGTGCTCGGCCATTGATGCGGCCAATCCGCACGGTCGCTGAATCGGCGTCCGGGTGGGTACGGCCCCAGGGAGTAGAATGGCGGCTTCCGCTCGCCGCCATGACTCGTCCATGATCCTTGCCCCGCGCCTCGTACTGTTGATCCTGTTCGCACTGTTCGCATTGTGCGTGCTGCTGGTGCATCTGCGCGGTCGCGCCAGGCTGCGCTTCGATCGTCAACTGGTGGATCACTCGGCGGTGTTCGCGCCGTACAACCTGCTGATGTACGCGTTCTCGGCAGTGCCCGCCACCCCCATCCTCGATCGCCGCGGCTTTCCCCAGCTCGATCTGCTGCAGGCCAACTGGCAGGCCATACGCGAAGAAGCACTGCACCTGTTCGACGAGGGCTTTATCCGCGCCGCGGAAAAGAACAACGACGCCAGCTTCAACAGCTTCTTCAAGCAGGGCTGGAAGCGCTTTTATCTGAAGTGGTACGGCGAGCCGCTGGCCTCGGCCGAAACGCTRTGCCCCCGGACAGTAGCCCTGCTCAATGCCATTCCCAGCGTGAAAGCGGCGATGTTTGCCCTGCTCCCGCCCGGCAGCAAGCTCAACCCGCATCGCGACCCGTTCGCCGGTTCGCTGCGCTACCACCTGGGCCTGATCACACCCAACTCCGAAGACTGCCGCATCTTTGTCGATGGCGAGATGCACAGCTGGGGCGATGGCAAGGACGTGGTGTTCGACGAAACCTACGTGCACTGGGCGGAGAACCGCACCGACCAGACGCGCGTGATCCTGTTCGCCGACGTCGAGCGTCCGTTGCGCACGCGCTTCATGAATGCCATCAATCACCGCGTGGGTGCCTTCATGGGCAAGATCACCGCGTCCCCCAACACCGAATCGCCGGAAGAAAAGACCGGCTTCGTCAACCGCATGTTTGCGCTCAACCAGCGCAGCCGCGATCGCAATCGCGCGTTCAAGAAGAAACATCCCAAGCTGTTCCGCACGGCAAAATACATCGGCATGCTGGTGCTGATCTGGATCATCTTCCTGGCGCCCTGGCCGTTCTTTCGCTGAGCGGTCACGAATCGCGATACTCGCGCGTCCTTGAGGTGTCTTCCTGTCGGAGAACGTCATGGACGCTGCCACCACCACCTTCCAGCACCACCGTCCGCGCCTGCTGGGCCTGGCCTACCGCATGCTCGGCACCCAGGCCGATGCCGAGGACGTGTTGCACGACGCCTGGCTGCGCTGGCACCAGCAGGACGCCACCGCCCTGGACGACGCCGAGGCGTGGCTGGTCACGGTGACCACCCGGCTGTCGCTCGACCGCCTGCGCCGCGCCAAGACCGAACGCCAGCACTACACCGGCCCCTGGCTCCCCGAGCCGCTGGTGGAAGAGACGCAGCAGCCGGAAGCGGTGCTGGAGCGCACGGAAAGTCTCAGCCTGTCCTTCCTCGCCCTGCTAGAACGCCTGAGTCCGGAAGAACGCGCCGCCTTCCTGCTGGTCCAGGTGTTCGATTACAGCCACGGCGAAACGGCCCAGATGCTGCAGATCGGCGAAGACGCCTGCCGCCAGCGCGTCCATCGCGCACGCCAGCGCCTGCGCGAAGGACGCCCGCGCTTCACCCATGCGCCGGACGTGCAGCGCCGCCTGCTGGCCAAGTTTCGCGATGCGCTGGAAAGCGCCAGCGTCCAATCCCTGCAGGCGCTGTTTGCCGAAGACGCCGTCCACCTGGCCGATGGCGGCGGCAAGGCTCGCGCCACGCTGCGCCCGCTGCATGGCGCTGACCGCATCGTGCGGCTGTACGCCATCATCGCCCAGCGCTATCGCGACTATTCGATCGTGCACCGGCTGCAGTGGCTCAACGGGGCGCCCGCGCTGCTGACCTGGGTGAATACCAAGCTCTCGACGGTCGCGTGGATCGAAACGGACGGCGAGCGCATCACCAGCATCCACTCGCTGCGCAACCCGGACAAACTCGCGCGCCTGGAAGCTGTCACGAATCCGCAGGCTGGTACGTCTTTGTCATGAGCGGCCACGGTGGCCGCATGCCAAGGAACCCGTCATGTCCAAGCGTCTTTCGTTTATGAAGTACCCCCAGGCCCTCAAGCCGCTGCTCGACTTCAGTGCGGCGATGCATGAAAGCGGCCTGGAAGCCCCGCTGGTGGAGCTGGTGTTGATGCGCGTGTCGCAGATCAACGGCTGCGCCTATTGCATGGATATGCACAGCAAGGATGCGCGCGCCGCCGGCGAAACCGAGCAGCGCCTCTACGTCCTCCCGGGCTGGCGCGAAGCGTCGTTCTACAGCGAGCGCGAATGCGCAGCGTTCGAGTGGGCCGAGGCAGTCACGCGCCTCGGCGAGCATGGTGTGTCCGACGCCGTCTACGAGCGCGCCCGTGCCTCGTTCAGCGAAGCGGAACTGCTGAGCCTCACCCTGCTGGTAGGCCTGATCAACACCTGGAACCGCATCAACGTAGCGTTCCAGACGCCGGCCGGCAGCTATAAGCCGGCGGCGAAACAGGTGGCCTGAAGCAAAAAAAGCCCCTCGCTGAGGGGCTTTTTCCTTATGGCATGAAGCCAATCAAGCCTTGACGCRCTTGACGATGGCGTCGCCGAAGCTCGACGTGGTGCCCTTGCCGCCGATGTCCGGCGTGACGCTGTCGCGGTCGTTGGTCATGGTGTCGCGGATGGCGTTGCGTACCTTGTCGCCCTTCTCCACCATGCCCAGGTGATCGAGCATGTCGGCCGCGGCGAGCAGCAGTGCGCACGGATTGGCSATGCCCTTGCCGGCGATGTCGGGCGCCGAACCATGCACCGCTTCAAAGATCGCCGCTTCGGTGCCGATGTTGTCGCCCGGGGCCAGGCCCAGGCCGCCGACCAGACCGGCGCACAGATCCGAGAGGATGTCGCCGAACAGGTTGGTGGTGACGATCACATCGAACTGTTCGGGCTTCATCACCAGCTGCATGCAGGCGTTGTCCACGATCATCTCGTTGAACTCGATCTGCGGGTATTCCTTGGCGATCTCGCGTGCCACGTTGAGGAACAGGCCCGAGGCGGTCTTGATGATGTTGGCCTTGTGCACGGCCGTGACCTTCTTGCGGCCCTTTTTCACGGCCAGGTCGAAGGCGTAGCGCACGATGCGGCTGGAGCCCTTGCGCGTGTTGCGGATCATCGAGATGGCGGTTTCGCCGTCTTCGGAAATCGACTGGCCTTCGGACAGGTATGCGCCTTCGGTGTTCTCGCGCACCGTGATGATGTCGATGTTGTCGAAGCGCGCCTTGGTGCCCGGGAAGCTGATCGCCGGACGCACGTTGGCGTATAGGTCGAAATGACGGCGCAGGGTGACATTGATCGAGGTGAAGCCACCGCCCACCGGGGTGGTCAGCGGGCCCTTCAGGGCCACCTTGTGCTTGGCGATGGCGTCGAGCGTCGGCTGCGGCAGCAGGTCGCCGCTCTTTTCCAGCGCGACCATGCCGGCATCGACGAACTCGTAGGACRGGCCGCAGTCCAGGGCGTCGAGCACGCGCAACGTGGCGTTCATGATCTCGGGGCCGATACCGTCGCCCGGAATCACGGCAATGGTCTTGCTCATGGGGACACTCCTTGGGATATGAATCGAGCAACCCTGTGGCGGGGTACGACAGGGTTATAAAACCCGTCGATTATCCCCGATGCGTCGCCAAGCGGCCAGAGCACAAGCCCTGGCCGCCGTTGCAAATCCTCGCACGCAGCATTGAATAAACTCGCATGCGTCAACGGGGCGGCAAGGAGGGAGCCGCCCCGAAGCAATATCAGGCGTGGCTGGCGCAGTCCGCAGCCGGCGTGGCGCCCTGGTCCGATTCCAGCTGATCGAGGAAGTCCACCGCCCGGCGCAGGTGCGGGATCACGATGGAGCCGCCCACCACCAGGCCGACGCTGAAGGTTTCGAAGAATTCCTCGCGCGTGACGCCCGCTTCTTTGCACTGGGCCACGTGGTAGCTGATGCAGTCGTCGCAGCGCAGCACCATGGAGGCGACCAGGCCGAGCAGCTCCTTGGTCTTCACGTCCAGCGCGCCGGGCTTGTAGGTCTGCGTATCGAGCGCAAAGAAGCGGCGGACGACCTGGTTGTCCTCCGACAAAATGCGCTCGTTCATGCGCTGGCGAAACGCGGTGAATTCGGCAACGCGGTCCTTGCCGGCCTCGTCCTTCAGGTGGCTCATGCATTGATCTCCAGCAGTTGGGCAAGCTTGCCGCTGCGGTCAGCTGCGACCAGATCGTCGAAACCGCCCACATGGTGGTCGTTGATGAAAATCTGCGGCACGGTGCGACGACCGCCGCTCCGGGCCAGCATGGCGTCACGCTGCGCCGGGTCGGTATCGATGCGTACTTCGCTCCACTCCAGCCCCTTGGACTTGAGCAGGTTCTTGGCAGACACGCAGTACGGGCATACCGCCGTGGAATAGACCTCAATCTTGGGCACAACACACCTCGAAAATCCGGGAACCCTACGGCAGCCCTACATGGGGTCCGCCAGGGGTGTAAACAACAGTGAACTGACACCGTAAGCTGGTGTCACTAATGCTATTGTCGCTGACCTATGCGCATGGCACCACGCCCCTCCCCGGAGACAATCCGTTTCCCCGTAAAACGGGGGCGGAATGCCGCAGGGCGGGCTAACGAAAACGGAACAATGACGACGCACAGCCCGCGGGCGGGACGCCCATGAGCCGCTTCACGCCCACCCGCCTGCTGGCCGCCCTGCTCTGCGCCGGCCTGACGCTGAGCGCCGCCGCGCAGGACAAGGACGTGCGCCTGCCCGATCTGGGCAGTTCGGCGAACGCCCTGATCTCGCCGCAGGAAGCCCAGGACTACGGCGCCGCCATGCTGCGCCAGATGCGTGCGCTGAACATGGTGGTCGACGACCCCATGCTGGACGACTACATCAACGACCTGGGCTACCGCCTGGTCTCCGGCAGCGAGAAACCGAAGGAACATTTCCAGTTCTTCATCGCCAATGACAACGTGATCAACGCGTTTGCCGCGCCTGGCGGCTATATCGCGGTGAACTCGGGCCTGATCATCATCACCAACAGCGAGAGCGAGCTGGCCGGCGTGATCGCCCACGAAATCGGCCATATCACGCAAAACCACCTGCAACGCGCCTTCGAAGCCTCCAAGAAGGACACGCCGTTGATGGCGCTGATCCTGCTTGGCGCCATTGCGGCCGGCGCCGGCGCCGGTGCGGGCGATGCGGCGGGTGCGATCATGATGGGCGGCCAGGGGCTGCTGATGCAGCGCCAGATCAATTTCACCCGCAAGGACGAAATCGAAGCGGATCGCGCCGGCATCCAGACGCTGGCCAACGTCGGCTACGACCCCAACGCCATGGCCTCGTTTTTCGGCCGCATGGAAGACACCTTGCGCGTCGGTTCCGGCGGCGACCTCGGCGACGTACCCGCGCTGCTGCAGGACCATCCGGTCAGCATGGACCGCATCAGCGACGCCAAGGCGCGCGCCGGCACCTTGATCGCCCAGCAAAAGCAGCGGCCGAACGGCCCCACGCTGGACAAGGCGCAGTGGGAAAAAAGCACGGCGCCCATCTCCTTTGTCAAAGACCCTACCGCGATCGCCTCCCGCGACAACAAGGGCGGTCTCGACGTGTACCTGCTGATGCGCGAGCGCGTCCGCGTGCTTTCCGGCGACGCCGGCCAGCTGTCCACCTACTACGCCACCAACCTGCAGAACGAGCGCAGCTTCGATACGCCATCCAATCGCTACGGCTATGCCTTGGCCCTCATCCGCAGCAATCGCGGCGCCAAAGCCGTGGACGAACTGCAGCCGGTGCTCAGCGCGCATCCCGACAGCCAGGTGGTACGCCTGGCCATGGCCGACGCCAAGCTGCAGGCGGGCCGCCGCGCGGAGGCTCTGACCCTGTATGCCGAGCTCAACCAGCAATCGCCACGCAATCGAGCCATCGCCATGGCTTATGCCAAGGCACTGACCGAGGGCGGTTCGCAGGATGAAGCCAAGCAGGCGGCCAGCATGGTGCTGCCGATGCTGGACAACAACGACGAGCCCGAGCTCTACCGCACCTATGCTCGTGCGGCGGATAAAGCCGGCGACAGCGTGCGCTCCGGTGAGGCCTATGCCGATGCCTCCTACCTGTCCGGCCGCCCCTTCGACGCCATGGAACAGCTCAAGAACCTGCTCAAACGCCCCGATCTGGACTATTACGCCCGAGCCCGCATCCAGGCCCGCATCAACGACCTGACGCCCCTGGTGATGGAACTGCGCAAGCGCCGCGTGCAGACCGACGACAACCCCGACGGCCGCAGCCAGCAGCTGCAAAACAACGTGAATTGCCGGGGCCGGCTCTGCTTTGGCGCCACCAATTCGGTGCGCTGATTTCAGCCAAACCTGAGACGCTAGACACGCCATGTTGTTGCGACCGCGTGAAATGTCATCCGGGCGTAACATTGGACCGCTGCAATAAATGCGTCACAGCCCCTCCCCCAGCGGACCTCAAGCGTGCATAAGCGCATTCTGATTGTCGAAGACGAAGCTTCGATCCGCGACATGGTCGCCTTTGCCCTGCGCAAGGCCGGCATGGACGCCATCCACGCCGCTGACGCGCGTGCGGCACAACTGGCCATTGCCGAACAGGTACCCGACCTCATCCTGCTCGACTGGATGCTACCGGGTACCAGCGGCCTCGAACTGGCCCGCCGCCTGCGCAAAGAGGAGCTGAGCCGCGAGGTTCCGATCATCATGCTCACGGCGCGCGGCGAAGAAATGGACCGCGTGAACGGGCTGGAGGCCGGCGTCGACGATTATGTCGTCAAGCCTTTCTCCACCCGCGAACTGGTGGCGCGCATCAAAGCGGTACTGCGCCGCAGCCAGGGCGACGACGGCTCGGGCATGGTGGAGCTGGGTGGCCTGCGCATCGACGGTCCGGCGCACCGCGTGTTTGCCGGCGATGAGCCGGTGACCATCGGGCCCACCGAATATCGTTTGCTGTATTTCTTCATGACGCATCCCGAACGCGTATATTCGCGCGCACAGCTGCTCGACCATGTGTGGGGCGGCAGCGTGTACGTGGAAGAACGCACCGTGGACGTCCATATCCGCCGCCTGCGCAAGACGCTCGAACCATGGAAGCTCGATGACATGGTGCAGACCGTGCGCGGAGCGGGTTATCGATTCTCCGCCAGCGTCTGACTTTCCTATTGCGGGATCGCAGGCTTTTGCCGATGCTGGCGCACCGCCAGCCCGGCACGACTGAATCCTCCCTATGCCAACAACCTTCGACCGACCCTGGAAGCTGCCGGCCGCGCTGAGCGCCGGACTGCTGCTGGGCGCTGTCGCCGGCTGGCTTGCGGGAGGCCACGTAGCCACGGGTTTGGCGCTGGTCGCCGTCGTGGAAATCGTCTTTTTAGTGACCCGAATCCGTCATCAAGCGCAGCTCATGATGACGCAAGATCCTAGGCTGACCTCTCTCCAGCATGACCGTTTCATGACGCGCTCCCGCCGAATCGCTTCCAGTTTGCGCGACCTGCGCAGTGCCGCCGGCAGTCTGCCGGATGCGGTCGTCTTGCTCGACAACGAGCAACACGTCCGCTGGTTCAACCATGCTGCCGAAGACCTGCTCGGCCTGCGCCGTCCGCAGGATCGCGGTGCGCATCTGGACGAACGCCTGAGCACCACCGAACTTGCCACCTGGTTGAAGGAAGGCGCACGCGAGCCGCTCAACGACGTGGCCGCGCCAGGCCATCCCAACCGCCACATCAACGTGACGCTGCTGCCGTTCGGTCGTCGCCAGCGCCTGCTGCTGGCACGCGACATCAGCCATCTCACGCGCCTGGAACAGATCCGCCGCGATTTCGTCGCCAACGTGTCGCACGAATTGCGCACGCCGTTGACGGTGATCCACGGCTATCTCGAACTGATCGATCCGGAAGACGTGCCGGAACTCGCGCCCGTGCTCAACGAAATGCGTGCGCAATCCAAGCGCATGGGTCAGATCGTCGAAGACCTGCTCACGCTCTCGCGCCTGGAAACCCAGGAGCACGTGCAGGACGAGCGCGTGCAGATGACCCCGCTGCTCGCCACCATCCGCAAGGAGGCCGAGGCGCTGAGCCAGGGCCGCCACCAGATCACCATGGAATCCACCGCCGAAGCCGACTTGCTCGGCTCGGTGAAGGATCTGCACAGCGCCTTCTCCAACCTGGTGAGCAATGCCGTGCGCTACACGCCCACCGGCGGCCGCATCACCATCCGCTGGCGCCGCACGTCCGAGGGCGCGGTCTACTCCGTCACCGATACCGGCTACGGCATTCCGGCTTCGCACCTGGCGCGTCTCACCGAACGCTTCTACCGTGTCTCCTCCAGCCGCTCACGCGAAAGCGGCGGCACCGGCCTGGGCCTGTCCATCGTCAAGCACGTGCTGAACCTGCATCAGGCGCGCCTGGACATCCAGAGCGAACCGGGACAGGGCTCGACTTTTGCCTGCTGGTTCAGCGCCGAACGCCTGCTCGCGCCGGGCGTGGGCGACCCTGAATAAGCGGTATCCGCGGGCGCCCCGGCGTCTCAGCTGAACGGCCGTCACACTACGCGGCACTGCGCCATGTAACAAAGTGCGGGATCGGCCAGAATGCACGAATGCGTCGCAAGCCTGCCACCCCTCCTCCCGTCATCGAYCGCGCTGCTCCCGAGCTGTTTCTCAGCCGCGAGCTGGCTGCGCTCGAATTCAATTTCCGTGTACTGGCGCAGGCGCGCGACGAGCGTATTCCGCTACTGGAACGTCTGCGCTTCCTGAGCATCGTGGCGAACAACCTCGACGAGTTCTTCGAGGTGCGCGTGGCCATGCTCAAGCACCACCACATGTTCGGCTCGGCCGCGCCCGGCCCGGACGGCATCTCCTCCGGCGAATTGCTCACCTGCATCCGCAAGCGCGTGCTGGATCTGGTCGACCTGCAGTACGAAACCTGGCAGGCCGAACTGCGCCCCGCGCTCGATGCCGAGAACATCCACTTTCTAACGCGCGATCGCTGGACGCCGCGCCAACGCTTGTGGCTGCAGGGCTACTTCGAGAATGAAGTGATGCCGGTGCTGTCGCCGCTGGGCCTGGATCCGGCGCATCCGTTCCCGCGCATCCTCAACAAGACGCTCAATATCGCCGTGGTGCTGAAGGGCCGCGATGCATTCGGTCGCGAAGGCCATATGGCACTCGTGCGCGCGCCGCGCTCCTTGCCGCGCATCATCCGCCTGCCCAGCGAAGTGTGCGACGGCGGCGAGCACTACATTTTCCTGGCCGAACTGCTGCAGGGTTTCGTCGATCTGATGTTCCCCGGCTTCAAGGTAGCCGGGTCTTACCAGTTCCGCGTCACCCGCAACAGCGAGCTGATGGTGGAAGAGGCCGAGGTGGAAAACCTCGCCCGCGCGCTGAGCGAAGAACTGATCGGCCGCGGCTATGCGCGACCGGTGCGGCTGGAGATCGGCAACGACTGTCCCAAGGCGATCGTGGCCATGCTGATCGCCAACTTCGAGCTGGAAGAAACCGACGTCTATCGCTGCGACGGTCCGGTCAACATCATCCGCGCCGGCACCATCTATGACGGCCTGGATCGCCCGGATCTGAAGTTCCCGCGTTTCATCCCACAGCTGCCGGCCGCCTTCAACGGCAGCCGCTGCAAGTTCGAAGTGCTGCGCCAGCGCGATGTGCTGCTGCATCACCCGTACGAATCGTTCGCCACCGTGGTCGACCTGTTGCGCCAGGCGTCGCAGGACCCCGCTGTGCTGGCCATCAAGCAGACGCTCTATCGCGCAGGCGCCGACACGCCACTGGTGGACCTGCTCGTGGAAGCGGCGCGCAACGGCAAAGACGTGACCGTGGTGATCGAACTGCGCGCGCGTTTTGACGAAGAGGCGAACATCCGCCTCGCCACGCGCCTGCAGGAAGCCGGCGTGCAAGTGGTCTACGGCGTGGTGGGCTACAAGACGCACGCCAAGATGCTGTTGATCGTGCGCCGCGAAGAAGAAGTGCTGCGCCGTTACGTGCATCTTTCCACCGGCAACTATCACCAGGGCAATAGCCGCAGCTACACCGACATCGGCCTGATGACCTCGCATCCGGGCATCGGCGAGGATTTGCACAAGGTGTTCCAGCAGCTCTCGGGCCTGGGCCCGATGATCGAGCTCAAGCACCTGCTGCATTCGCCTTTCACGCTCTACCGCTGCGTCCTGGCCAAGATCGAGCGCGAGACGGCACACGCCGAAGCGGGGCGGCCGGCGCGCATCGTGGCCAAGCTCAATGCGCTCAACGAAGCCCATGTCATTTCGGCGCTTTATCGCGCCTCGCAGGCAGGGGTGGAGATCGACCTGATCGTGCGCGGCGCGTGCACCTTGCGGCCGGGCATCCCCGGTGTGTCCGAACGCATTCGCGTGCGCTCGATCGTGGGTCGCTTCCTCGAGCACAGCCGCGTCTACTGGTTCGGCAACGATGGTGCGCCCGAGATTTATTGCGCCAGCGCCGACTGGATGGAACGCAACCTCAAGCGTCGCATCGAAGTGGCCTTCCCCATACTCGACCCGGTGCACGCCGCGCGCGTCTACGACGAAACCCTGGCCAACTACCTCGCTGACAATACCGAGGCATGGTTGCTCGATGGCGACGGCCGCTACACCCGCGCGCAGCCCGGCGACCAGCCGCCGCACAGCGCGCAGCAGTCGCTGCTGGAGAAGCTGACGCCCGGCACGGTGTAGCCCAACGTAATTTGCGCTACTCGCCCCGGTTCCCGCGTGAGAGAATTCACACTCTGCAGCCCGGAACGAGCCCCGCATGAGTCAAGGCGATCAGATCCAGATCAAGGACGGCGAACTGATCGCTGCCGTCGACATGGGCTCCAACAGCTACCACATGGTGGTGGCGCGCGTGGAACACGGCGAGCCCCGTGTGATCGATCGCCTGCGTGAAACCGTGCGCATGGCCGCCGGCCTGCGCGCTGACGGCACCCTGGATGCCGAGCATCGCGCCCGGGCGCTCAATTGCCTTGCCCGCTTCGGCCAGCGCATTGCCGGCGTGCCGTCCAGCCGCGTACGTGCGGTGGCCACCAATACCGTGCGCCGGCTCGCCTCGCCGCAAACTTTCCTCACCGCCGCCGAGGCCTCGCTGGGCCATCCGGTGGAAATCGTCTCCGGACGCGAAGAAGGCCGCCTGATCTTTCTCGGCGCATCGCACGACCTGCCCGCTTCGCGCGAAAGCCGACTGGTGATCGACGTGGGCGGCGGCAGTACGGAATTCATCATCGGTCGTGGCTTCGCGCCCATGCACACCGAAAGCGTGCAGGCGGGCTGCATTGCCTCGACCCTGCGCTTCTTTCCTGGCGGCAAGCTCAACCGCAAGCGCTGGCAGCGCGCCAACAATGAAATCGGCGTGTTGCTGCAGCAGTTCGCCGAGGATTACCGCGAGTCCGGCTGGGTCGAGGCGTTCGGCTCGTCGGGCACCGCCAAGGCGATTGGCTCGGTGGTGCAGACCATGCGCTTTTCCGATGACGGCATCACGCCGGCGTCGCTGGCCCAGCTGCGCGACGCCTTGCTCGCCCAGGGTCAGATCGAAACACTCAAGTTGCCGGGCCTGGCGGACGATCGCGCTCCCGTCATCGCCGGCGGCGTGGTGATTTTCGAAGCGGCCTTTGAAGCCCTCGGCATCGAGCGCCTGCGCGTCTGCGAAAGTTCGATGCGCGAAGGCCTGCTGTGGGATCTGCTCGGCCGCGCCGGCGGCAGCGATCCGCGCACGGCGAGCATCGACGCGCTGGCCAACCGCTACGGCGTCGATCGCGCGCAGGCGCGTCGCGTGGAATCGACGGCCTTGATGTTCTTCGACCAGATCGCACGCATCTGGAAGCTCGACGCCGAAGCGCGCGAGTGGCTGTCGTGGTCGGCACGCGTGCACGAAATCGGCCTCGCCATCGCGCACAGCCAGCATCACCATCACGGCGCGTATATTTTGCGCAACGCCGATCTCGCCGGTTTCTCGCGACAGGAGCAGCAACTCCTTGCGGCCATCGTTGAGTCGCACCGCCGCAAGCCGGACAAGGCCACCTTCTCGGCGCTGCCGCAGCGCTACCGGCAGCTGGCGCGCTATATCACCGCCCTGCTCCGCCTGGGCGTGCTGTTCCGGCGCGCACGCCGGGCCGAATCGCTGCCCCAGATGCAGCTGGCGGCCACCACGCAACGCCTGCGCCTCACCGTGCCGGCCGCCTGGATCGACCAGCATCCACTGAGYGAGGCCGACCTGGACCAGGAACAGGCTCCGTTGAACGAGCTCGGTCTGCTGCTCGAAGTCCATCCATCCTGAGCTCTGCTGGTACGGGCCGCCGGTCGGCCCGGCCATGGAGCCTCTTCGCCGCGTATGATGTCCTGATGCCACACGCCGCCCGACCTGCCATGACCCGACTCCTGCTCGCCGCGCTCCTGCTGCTGCCCTCGTCCCTGCTGCTCGCCCAGGCCAACAAGCCTGCCGCGGCCGCACCTGCCGTCACGCATCCGGAAGTGGTGCTGCATACCTCGCAGGGCGACATCACGCTGGAGCTCTACCCCGACAAGTCGCCCAAGAGCGTGGCGAACTTCCTGCAGTACGTCCGCGACGGTTTCTACAGCGGCACGGTGTTCCATCGCGCCATCCCCGGTTACCTGGTGCAGGGCGGCCTGTATACGCGCGACCTGCAGGCCAAGCGCACCCACTCGGCGATCCCAAGCGAAGCGGACAACGGCCTGTCCAATGTGCGCGGCACGGTTTCAGTGGCGCGCGGCGCCGATCCGAATTCGGGCACGGCGCAATTCTTCTTCAACCTGGTCGACAACCGCCGTCTCGATTTCGTCGGCAACCAGAGCGGCCTGACCTGGGGCTATGCCGTGTTCGGCAAGGTCATCAAGGGCATGGACGTGGTCGACAAGATGGCTGCGCTGCCGACGCGCGGGCTCGGCCCGTTTGCCGGCGACGTGCCCAATCCGCTGGTGGTGATCGACAGCGCCAACGTGGTTGGCGAAGAAGCGGCCGCCGCTCCGGCCACCCCGCCCAAGCCCGCCGCGCCCGCCACCGAGCCGGCCAAGAAGCCGGGCAGCAAGAAGGGCTGACGCAACATGGCAACACTGTTCATCGCGGATCTGCATCTGGACGATAGCCGTCCGCAGATCACTCGCCTGTTCGAAGATTTTCTCGCCAGCGACGAGGCGCGCTCCGCCGACGCCGTCTATATCCTCGGCGATCTGGTCGAAGCGTGGATCGGCGACGACGACGATGCCGAACTCCCCAGCCGCATCGCCCGCGCCACCAAGGCGCTGCGCGACCATGGCGTGCCCGTATATTTCATCGTGGGCAACCGCGACTTCCTGCTCGGCCAGACCTTTGCCGAACGCGCTGGCATGACGCTGCTCGAAGACGGTACCGTTCACGAGCTCTATGGTCGTCCCACCTTGCTGATGCATGGCGATGTGTTGTGCACCGACGACCTCGCCTACCAGGCGGTACGCAAGCAGGTGCGCACGCCGGAGTGGCAGGCGCAGATCCTGGCGATGCCGCTGGAAGCGCGCCGCGCGTTTGCCGCCAAGGCACGTGCCGACAGCAAGGCGCATACGGGCGCCACCATGGAAACCATCATGGACGTCAATGCCGATGCGACGGCGGACACCATGCGCAAGGCCGGCGTCTCGCGGCTGATCCACGGGCATACCCATCGCCCCGCCATCCATCGATTCGATCTGGACGGCCAAACGGCGGAACGCATCGTGCTGGGCGACTGGTACGAGCACGGCTCGGTGCTGCGTGTCTCGCCTGAAGGCGTGGAGTTGCGGGGACTCGCGCTCTCCTGACGTCGAACGATCACCCGCCGCGCGCGGCGAGTGATCGTCCCTCTCCCGCCATCAGGGCGCTTGCATCGCGCTCCGGAAACCCTGGCTGTTGAGCATGCTGTTGCTGAGCTTCAGTACGGCGTTGGACAAGGTCTCGTAGTAATTGTCCGCCTTGTACGAACGACCAAAGTTGTTCGCGCCGCCGCCAGCCACGCCCTGCCACAGCACCTTGCCAGACTGGTTCGTCATCGTGACGTAGACGGTGACATTGCCCACGTACTGCTCGGTCTCGTTGACGAAGAAGTCGCGGATCTCGCCCGACACGATCACGTCACCACCGCTATCGACCACGTTGATGCCGGCCTTGCTGAAAGTATCTTTCACGTGGTCGGTAACGAACGCCGCCACGTTGTCCTTCGTGGTGACCTGGCGCGCCGGTTCCTTCTCATGGTTCTCGGCGATCAGTGGCGGATTCTTGCGCACGTCGGTGAAGCCGTTGAACTGCACCTTCACCTTGCCGATGCCGTTCAAGTCCACCGCACCAAATTCCGCAAAGCTCTGCGTGGGCGACCACACCAGCGGAATATTGCTCAGATCCTTCGACGCCATGGCGCTGCCTGACGCCACCAGCAGCGCTGCAAATACGATACGTTTGAACATCGACTCCCCTCTCCTTGTTTCGATGGTTTTGTGGAACGGCTACTCCCGTATCCGTTCGCGGTCCTGGAGAACCGCACGCCATTCTAGGGGCAGGAGGCCATCATTCCTCGCTGTTTGCGACGTAGGACGCCGGCTAAAAGAAGCAGCTGGCTTTTTTCAGATTGTTCCCGCGGCCGGCCGGTCAGCGATGTTCCGGCCCACCATGGGGCGCCCCTGCCGGCGCACGCCCCTGGGGATGCGGTGCGGCGACCGGACGAGCTGCCTGCGGGTGATAGGCCGGCATCGGCGACGCATGCGCTGCGTAGGCCGGCTGGGGGCGACTGCTTGCGTGATAGCCCGCCGGAGGATTGGAAGGCCCACGCGTATACGCCGCGTGGCTCGTCGTCGCTGATGGATGGTAGGCAGGCGCGCCGCCAGCTGCTGTCGTCCCCCTGCTGCCATGCGGCGCGAAGCCCGCCGAGTGCAGCGCCATGGGATTGTTCGATGCGGCCGCCGGCGCAGCAACGCGCGCTGCATGGGCAGCAGCCGGCGCCGCCTGGACTGCCGGCGCATGAGCCGCTCCGCTCGCCGCATTGAAGGCGCCCGCGCGCGGCGTGGCGGCTACTGCAGGCGCACCGTGGTTGAAGGAGGCACGCATGCCCTGGTTCTGGCTAGCCAGYGTCCGCTRCTGCTCCTGCGCGGCAACCGGAGCGACGTGTTGCTCATGCGCGTAGCCCAACTCCCGAGATGAAGGTCGCGCGGCGATGCCGCCCTGACCGCCATTGAAGCTGGCCCGATTGAAGTTGTTGTTCACCACCGTGCGGCTGTAAACGTTGGTGATGTGCACGTTGTCGATGTGGTTCACYGAGCGGTTGTAGTAGAACGCGCGGCCTCGCCAATAGCCGCCGGCGTAGCCGACGCCCGTGTAGCCATAGCCATAGTTGATGCCGCCGTAGAAGCCCACGTGCGGGCCCCAGTAGCCGCGGTGGAACACGTACACGCCACCGCCCCAGCCCCAGTAACCCGGGGTCCATAGCGCGCCGACGTAGGGCGGATAGACCCAGGTGCCAGGCACCCAGTAATAGCCGTCGCCATCCCAAGCCCAATAGCCCGGCACCCAGATGTAACCGGGTGCGGGAATGTCTGGTTGCACGTAGATCGGCAGGGGTGGTGGTGCGATGCCGACGGAGACGCCGACGGAGACTTCGGCGCTCGCATTCAGAGGGAGGGCTGCGGCGGTGGCGAGTGCCAGGGCGGCGAGGAATAGGCAGCGTTGCGGCGCTGCGCGTCGGCGGGGTTTGAGCCATTCCATAACGCCACTCCCAGTGCGGGGACCTGCTGACCATAACGCGGGAGATGGGGCGAGGTTATACGCGGTGGTGAGGGGTGGGTTCGTTAGGGTTCAGAAGGTGAGACGGGAGATGAATGCGATCTTGAGTGGGCGTCTCAAGCGGTGTGGCTGGATGCTCGAAAAGCTTGTGCCTTCGTTG
Organism: Dyella sp. 01N36; assembly: GCF_056399745.1. Taxonomy (NCBI): domain Bacteria; kingdom Pseudomonadati; phylum Pseudomonadota; class Gammaproteobacteria; order Lysobacterales; family Rhodanobacteraceae; genus Dyella; species Dyella sp. 01N36. Next base: position 90 of record NZ_JBFTRY010000071.1, on the reverse strand, counting down.
CAGGGCGCGGTGACGTTGGGGGTGGGAATGCTCGGCGCATCGACGGGCCTCACCCCTTCGCGCTTCCGCGCTACGGGGCCAGCCTTCGGC
>NZ_JBFTRY010000070.1:0-17333 GCF_056399745.1 Dyella sp. 01N36 | reverse complement strand
AGCCAGGCCAGCGCATCGTCGTCGGCGGGATAGAGCGCCAGCGCGCGCTCGATCACCGCGGCCTTGTGCTGGATGCCCGCGGCATCCAGACCGGTGCCCGCGCCGGCGAGCGCACTGGGCGACTCGCGCAAAAGGCCGCAGGCCAGCGCCGCCGCCGAGGTCGTGTTGGCGATGCCCATCTCGCCACCGATGAAAAGCTTCGCGCCGGCCAGCTGCGCTGCCTCGGCGCTGTCGGCACCGGCACGCAGGGCGAGCTCCAACTGCACGGCGCTCATCGCAGGGCGTTCGCAGAAATTGTTGGTTTGCGGCGCGATGATGGCGCGACGCACATGGGGCAGCTCACCCGGATCATTCACCGTGCCCAGGTTCACCACTTCGAGCATGGCGCCCAGGCTGCGCGCCAGCACGCTGATCGCAGCGCCGCCGTTGGCGAAGTTGCGGATCATCTCGCCGGTCACCACCTGCGGAAACGCCGACACACCTTCGGCGGCCACGCCGTGGTCGCCTGCAAAAATGCTGATCCACACCGACTGCAGCGACGGCATCACCGCGTGCTGCATGCCGGCCAGACGCACGGCCAGTGTTTCCAGTGTGCCCAGCGAACCCGGCGGCTTGGTCAGCTGCGACTGGTGTTCCAGTGCGCGCTGGCGGCTCGCTTCATCGATCGCAAAACAGGGTTCAGTCAGCCAGTCTTGGCTCATGTAAGGCTTCCTTTGAGAGGCATGGGCAATCCGGCAGCGACAAACACCACTCGCTCGCACTGCGCGGCAAGGGCTTGGTGCAAGCGTCCGGCTTCATCTACAAAACGTCGCGTGAGTTCACCCATGGGCACTACGCCCAGGCCCACTTCGTTACTGACCAGGAGCAGCTGTCCCTTCAACGAGGGCAGCAGCTGTAGCAAGGCGTCGCGCTCCTGCGCGAGGCGGGCGTCTTCGGGTGCGCCCAGCAGGTTGCTGAGCCACAGCGTGAGGCAGTCGACCAGCACGCAGCGGCCAGGGCGCGCATGCGCTTCCAGTGCGGCGGCCAAGGCCAGCGGTTCCTCCACGCTGAGCCAGTGGGCAGGACGCTGCGCCCGGTGATGCGCGATGCGCGCGGCCATTTCCTCATCGTGCGCCTGTGCCGTGGCGATATAGACCACCTCGTGCCCCGACTCGGCGGCGAGGCGTTCGGCCAGTGCGCTTTTGCCGGAACGGGCGCCGCCGAGGATCAGGGTGCGCATGGTGTGGACTCCTTCACCGGTTGCAGCAGACGCAGCAGCGCCGGCGTATCGAGATGTGCTTCCACGGCATCTGCCACGCGGTCGATGCTCGCCTCGCGCAACGCGCACAGGTCCAGCGGGGCGGCATGGCGCAGACCTGCCCAGGCGAGCAGGGCCGAGAGCGCCTGCGGCTCATCGAACAGGCCGTGGAGGTAGGTGCCGAAGATCTGACCATCAGGCGACAGCGCACCGTCCGGCTCGCCTGAGGCGAGCACACTCGCCGGCTGCTCCAACGCTGCACCACGACTGACGCCGCAGTGGATTTCATAGCCGCTCACCCGCGCGTCTCCCAGGACCAGTTTCCCCTCCACGCGGCGCAATTGCTTGCGCGATTGAAGCGTGGTCTCCATCTGCAACCAGCCCAGTCCAGCGCTCGAGCCCGGCTCGCTCTCGATGCCCTGTGGATCATGCACGAAGCGCCCCAGCATCTGGAAGCCGCCGCAGATGCCGATCACTTTCCCGCCGTAGCGTAGATGGCGCGTGATGGTTTCGTTCCAGCCCTGCGCGCGCAGCCAGGCCAGGTCGGCGCGGGTGGATTTGGAACCGGGCAGGACGATCAGGTCGGCCGGCGGATGCGCCTCGTCGGGACCCACGAAACGAAGCTCGACGTCCGGGTGGGCGAGCAAGGCATCGAAGTCGGTGTGGTTGCTGATGCGCGGCAAGGCCGGCACCAGCACGCGCAGGCGCGCATCCCTCTTTTGGACTGCGTCGCGCGGCAAGGCGTCTTCGGCCTCCAGGTGCAGGCCGTGCAGATAGGGCAGCACGCCCAACACCGGCTTGCCGGTTTCGCGTTCCAGCCAATCCAGGCCGGACTGGAGCAACGCCATGTCGCCGCGAAAGCGATTGATGACGAAGCCGGCGATGCGTGCACGCTCGCTGTCCGACAGCAGCGCCAACGTACCCACGAGATGCGCGAACACGCCGCCGCGGTCGATATCGGCAATGAGGATCACCGGGCAGTCGACCGCCTCCGCGTAACCCATGTTGGCGATGTCGCGATCGCGCAGGTTGATCTCTGCGGGGCTGCCCGCACCCTCCACGATGATCGCGTCGTAGCGATCGGCCAGGCGGTGATGCGAGGCGAGCACGGCATCCATCGCGATGCGCTTGTAGTCGTGGTAGTGGCGCGCATCCATGTTCGCCACGGGATGTCCATGCACGATCACCTGCGCGCCAATGTCGCTATTGGGCTTGAGCAGGACCGGATTGAAATCGGTATGCGGCTCCAGCCCGGCCGCCTGCGCCTGCACGGCCTGGGCACGGCCGATTTCGCCGCCATCGATCGTCACCGCGGAATTCAAGGCCATGTTCTGCGGTTTGAACGGCGCCACGGCGATGCCGCGTCGGTGCAGCCAGCGGCACAAGCCGGTGACCAGGGTGCTCTTGCCCGCATCAGAGGTGCAGCCTTGCACCATCAGCACGCCAGCGCTCATCGCCGCCTCTCCTTCAAGTCCAGCGCGCGCAGCGCATCGTCGAGTCGCCGTAGCGCAACCTCATCAGGGGGCAGGCCAAAACGCAGACTTGCGGGCGTCTCGAACAGCCGGGTCAGGATGCCTTGCCTGGCCAGCGCTATATGCACTGCTTCTGCGCCTGCGTGCCGCCACCACTGGAAGAACGCGCACCCTGCCGTGGCTGCCATGCCATGACGCAGCAGCACGGCCGCCAGACCTGCGCTCATATCCTGCAGCCAGGAGCGCGCCGTGGCCTGCCATGCGCGATCGGCAAGGGCCAGCCTGAGTACATGACGCGTCGGCCCGCTCAACGTCCACGGGCCCAATCGATCGCCCAGTGTTTCAAGCAACGCAGGATGCGCAGCCACAAAACCCGCGCGCGCTCCGGCCAAGCCAAAGAACTTTCCGGCGGAGCGCAGCACGATCAGCCCGTCGCGGTACGCTTCGCTACACAGGCTTTGCTCTGGCGTGACATCCATGAAGGCCTCGTCGACGATCAACCAACCGCCGCGCGAGGCCAGCGCGGCATGACATGCCAGCAAGACGTCACGCTCGAAGCGCTCGCCGCCGGGGTTGTTGGGATGGATCAGGACGATCACGTCGTAGCGCGATGGATCGGCCAGCAAGCTCGATGCCGACTGCGTTTCCACCGCATGACCCGCGCGGCGCCAGGCATGCGCGTGTTCGTTGTAGCCAGGCGCAATCACTCCCACGCGCGAGGCTTGCCGCAGACTGGGCAGCATCTGGATGGCGGCCTGCGATCCGGCCACGGGCAACAGCTGCGACGCACCGTAGTACTCGCACGCGGCACCGACGAGGCCATCGTCGTCTTCGGGCAATCGCTGCCAGACCGATGCCGGCAGGACGGGCACCGGCCAGGCATAAGGACTGATGCCGGTGGACAAGTCCAGCCACGCATCCGGCGCAATGCCGTAGTCGCGGGCTGCTCGCAACAGGCGTCCGCCATGTTCAAGCATGGCCGGCTCCCCAGCTCACGATGYCCAGCAGCATGATCACCAGCAGCCAGAGCACCACGCAGCGACGCACCAATTGCAGCGCGCGCACGATCGATTGACCATCCGGTGCATCGCCCTCGCCCAGCACCGGGCGCGGCTCCCACACGCCGTCATAAGGCGCCGCTCCGCCGAGGCATACACCCAGCGCGCCCGCACCGGCCGCCATCACTGGTCCGGCGTTCGGGCTGTCCCATTGCGGCGCCTGTACGCGCCAGCAGCGCCACGCCCGCGCCGCGTCGCCCAGCAACAGGTAACTCATGGCAGTCAGGCGTGCCGGCAGAAAATTGAGCACATCATCGATCCGCGCCGCCGCCCAGCCGAAGCGATCGTAGCGCTCCGTGCGATAACCCCACATCGCATCCAGCGTGTTGGCCAGTCGATACAGCACCGCGCCCGGCGCACCCAGCACGAGGAACCAGAACAGCGCGCCGAACACGGCATCGTTGCCATTTTCCAGCACCGATTCCGTCGCGGCCGCGGCGACCTGGGCGTCATCCAGTGCAAGCGTGTCGCGACTGACCATGCGACCTACCGCCGTGCGTGCGCCAAGAATGTCGCCGGCGGCGAGTGCGCGAGCCACCGGCATCGCGTGATCGCCCAGGCTGCGCAAACCAATGGCCAGGTAAAGCACGAGTACATCGAAGAGCAGCCGTAACCAGGACGCTGCATGCCCGAGCCACGTGCCAAGCAACCAGGCCAACGCCACCAGCGGCAGCACCACCACACACCAGGCCAGCACGCCTGACGCACGACGATCCGCGTGCCATCGCGATTCGGCCCAGGCGGCCAGACGTCCAAACGACACCAGCGGGTGCATCTGCCGCGGTTCGCCCAGCCACGCATCCAGCAGCACCGCGAGCAGCATGGCCAGGGCGGTGGTCATGGCCGGAACAAGGCCACGGCCGCCGTCGGGTTCGACGGAAAATAAAGGTGCATGAAGCTCGCCGTGAATCGTTCGCGGCGAAACACGCCTTCCCGGCTCGGACCGCCATCCGGGTTGCTGGCCATCGCCCAGGGCGCCTCGTCGATTTCGGCTAGCGCGTAGTGAAAGGTGTGACCGCGCAACTCGCCTTCGGGCAAGGCAACGGATTGCATGCCTAGCCCACCGAGTCGCGTCTGCATCGTCGCCCGACCGCGCAGCAGGCCCGCCATCGGAAACGCCGCGCCATCGGTGCCCGCCAGGGAATCCAGCGCGTATAGCATGCCGCCGCATTCGGCCAGCAGCGGGCGACCGGCATTCACATGATCGTGTAAGGCGCTGCGCAAGTTGTCGCTGTCAGATAGCGTCGCCAGATGCAGTTCGGGATAGCCGCCAGGCAGCCATACCGCATCGCATTCGGGCAGCGCGTCACCGGCCAGCGGCGAGAAGTAGCGCAAGTCCGCGCCCGCTTCGCGCAGCAGATCGAGATTGGCCGGATAGAGAAAACAGAACGCCGCGTCGCGGGCAATCGCGATGCGGCAACCCTGCAACTGCTTGGGCACCGGCGCGTGTGACGCTGCGGGAAACGCCACCGGCGGCGGAAGTTCGGCATTGGCATGGGTGCCCCATGCGTCGGCCAGTGCATCCAGGCGCGCGTCGATATCGCCCAGCTCGCCAGCGGCCACCAGACCCAGATGCCGCTCGGGCAAGGCCAGCGCCGCATCGCGCGGCAACGCACCCAACCACTGCAGAGGGGACGGCACACTGCCGGCAAGCAGCTGAGCGTGATACGCACTGCCCACGCGATTGGCGGCGACACCATGCACGCGCAGGCCGTCGCGATAACTCGCCAGTCCCAGCGCCAGGGCACCAAAGGTCTGCGCCATCGCCGAACCGTCGATCACGGCCAGCACCGGCAAACCGAAACGCTGGGCGAGGTCCGCACTCGACTGGCCGCCGTCGAACAAGCCCATCACGCCTTCGACCAGGATGAGATCCGCCTCGCCAGCCGCTTCATGCAAGCGCGCGCGTACGTCGTCCTCGCCGTTCATCCACAGATCGAGCTGGTAGACCGGCGCGCCACTGGCGCGCTCCAACACCATGGGGTCGAGAAAATCCGGACCCGTCTTGAAGACGCGCACGCGCCTGCCCTGCCGGGCATGCCAGCGCGCCAGCGCCGCCGTCACCGAAGTCTTGCCCTGCCCCGACGCAGGCGCCGATACCAGCAAGGCAGGACAGGAGGCGATCTGGTCAGTCATCGGTGAACTCCGTCGTTGGTGCCGCTTGCCACGCCGAACCGTCGCGTCAGAGCTCGATGCCCTGCTGCGCCTTGATGCCTGCCTGGAAGGCGTGCTTCACCAGGCGCATTTCCGTCACCGTATCGGCCAGTTCCACCAGGCCATCCGGCGCGCCGCGCCCGGTGATCACCACGTGCTGGCGTGGCGGGCGCGCCCTCAGCGCGGCGCACACGATGTCCAGGTCGATATAGCCCTTGACCAGGGCGATATTGAGTTCGTCCAGCAGTACGAAGTCGAGCGACTCATCCACCAGCATATTGGCCGCCACCTGCCAGGCCGCTTGCGCCGCCTGGATATCGCGCGCCTTGTCCTGCGTCTCCCACGTATAGCCTTCGCCCATCACGTGGTAATCGAGCTCATCGGGAAAGCGGCGGAAGAACGCTTCCTCGCCGGTGGAGAAACTGCCCTTGATGAACTGCACCACGCCACAGCGAAAACCATGGCCGAGCGAACGCGCCAGCATGCCGAAGCCCGAGGAGCTCTTGCCCTTGCCGTTACCGGTATTCACCACCAGCACGCCGCGCTCGATGGTGGCGCGGGCTAWCTTGCGATCGACCAGCTCCTTCTTGCGCTGCATGCGCTCGCGGTGGCGTTCTTCGGCATTCGGCGTTTCGGGCGTGTCGCTCATGCTCAGGCTCCCTTCTGGTGTGCCGTAGAAGACGATGCCGCGCGCACGATCACAGCATGCAGCACCAGGGCTGCCGCGACGTAGCCCAGGGTGGTGCGCACGAACAGCGGCCCCCACTGCCACAGGCGCGCCAGGTATTCGCTCATGTGCGGCTGCGCATAACGGCCGCCCAGCCAATAGAACGAGCCATTGGAGATGGCGAACGAAGCCACGGCCGCCAACACGGCCACGCCCAATGCTCCGAGCAGCGACAACGCGCCCTGATTCACGCGCGGCGCATACCAGCGTCCGGCGTACCAGAGCACTGCGTAAGCCAAGGGCAAAAACGAGTACGCCAGCGTCACGCAGAAGGCGCTCACGCCCGCGTAGCTGATCGAAATCCAGTCCAGCGCCACCGCAAGCAGCACCATCACCACGAAGGTCCAATGGCGGCGCAGATAGAGACCACCAAGGAAGAACAACGCCATCGAAGCATCAGGCAGATGCAGCGTGTCGCCGAAATGCTTGAAGCGGGTGGCGATCATCACCGCGACCAGTACCAGCCACAGCGCGTTGAAACGGGAACCGKAAAGAGCTTTCACGAAACGACTCCTGGTCGAATGCATGGAAAAACGCCGGGGCCTTCGCGGGCCCCGGCGTCATGGATTACTGCGCGGGCTGATAACGCAGGGTCAACATGTAGTTGCGACCTGGCTGGTTGAAGTACCAGGCGGTCTCGTAGTCCTTGCCGAAGGCGTTGTTCAATGCCAGTTGCAGCTTGAAATCGCGCGAGATGGCATAGGCTACGCGCAGGTTGGTGATGGCGTAGCCGCCCAGCGGATGCTGGTTGGCCAGATCATCGTAGCGACGGCCCGAGACGAACCACGTGCCACCCACGCTGAAGTCGCCGAAGCTGCGATCGAGGTCGATATTGCCGGTCTGGCGCGCACGGCGCGGCAGCAGGTTGCCTTCGTACGCGGTCGACTCGTCGCGTGGGTCCAGCCAGGTGGCCGTGCCCGTCACCAGCCAGCCCAGCACGTGCCCGCTCACCACGCCTTCCGCACCACGGATGCGCGCCTGGTCCACATTGCCCGGCGCCTGGGTGGCGGCGTCGTAGGTGATCAGGTCGGTCACGTTGTTGCGGAACGCGTTCAACGACCAGTAGCCCCAGTCGTAGCTGCCGCGCAGGCCGAGTTCGAAGTTCCTCGAACGTTCCGGCTTGAGATTCGGGTCGCCGTAGAACGGGTAGTACAAATCGTTGAAGGTCGGCGCCTTGAACGCGGTGCCATAGCTCGCGGTGAGGCGCAGGGTTTGGGTGAAGTCCCAGCCCCACAACAGGCTGCCGGTGTTCTTGCTGCCGAACTGGCTGTTGTCGTCGTGACGCACGCTGGCCTGCACCGACTGGCTGCCGAAGGTCTGCTGCCACTGCACGAAGCCGCCGCGGTCGATGCGGCTGTTCACCGGCTCGCCGGTAAACGCATTCATGTAACCGGCGGTGCTGTCCACGTGGTCGCGCTGCCAGTCGAAGCCGGTCGTCAGCAGGCCGCCCCAGAAACCGATATCGGCCTGGAACGAACCCAGATCGCGATGCGTGTCGAAACGATCGACGTACACGCCCTGGTAGAAGTCCTTGCTGAAATCGCCGCTGGTGCCGAGGCTGAGCGTGAGCTTCACATTGGACGCCGGACGATAGTGCACGCTGCCGCCCACCACTTGCGTGGCGCTCTTGTCGGAGTCGGTGTACGTGCCGTCGTAGTAGTTGTGGCCTTCGCTGCGGAACAGGCGCACATCGGCATCCCACTGTTCGTCGAACTTGTAGCCGCCCTGCAGGGTCAGCGCATTGTTGCGATAGCCATCCTTGTCCGGCTGGTCGGCAAAGCAGGCTGCGCCCACTTCAGCTGCACCCACGCGGCAGGAATTGATGCCGTGCGTCTGATCGTGCGAGGCCTCCAGCGAGTACCAGCCGTCGCCGCTCTTGCCGGCAAAACCGGCCGAGCCGTTCAGATGGCTATAGCTGCCGACGCCCAGGCTGAAGGACGGCACGAAGGCGCCTTCCGGGCGACGCGTGAAAATCTGGATCACGCCGCCGATCGCTTCGGAGCCGTACAGGCTGGAGAACGGGCCGCGCACGATTTCGATGCGCTCGATCTGGTCGACCGGGATGTCCTGCAACGCCGCCGTGCCCAGCGTCGCCGAGCCGATCTTGACGCCGTCGATCATCACCAGCACGTGGTCGGCTTCGGTGCCACGCAGGAACGCGCTGGTTGCCTTGCCGGGGCCGCCGTTGTTGGCAATCTGCATGCCAGGCGTGCCGCGCAGCAGGTCTGCCAGCGAAGACGGCTGCAGGCGTTCGATATCGGCGCGGTCGATCACCGTCACCGCGGACAACGTCTGGTTCTGCGTCTGCTCGGTACGCGTGGCCGTCACCACCACGCCGTCGAGGTTGGTCGTGTCGTCGGCGAACGCCGGGAAGACGATGGTCGAAAGTGCCGTCGCCAGTGCGGCGCGACGGATCATGGAAAGTCGGATGGTCAAAGTACTGCTCCTCAACCGCGCCTGCCCGCGCGGAACGCATGGGAAATAGACAGGCAGGAGGAGCGTGGCGGCCGTGCGCGTGCACGACATCCATGACACGGCCCACCGCCTGTCTGGTCGTACCTCAAGGCCGGTCTCCGGGCTCGCGGGCGAAGACGCAATGTCTTCCGGAACGACGCCTTCCCATGCGCTTGGCACAGTGGCTCGATGTCGCTCCGTCGATCCCCATCTGGATCGCGCCTGCCTACCGTTGCGGGGGCAGCTCCGGAATAGGCGCATCAGCGCCGCACCGGATTCCCGTTTCAACTCCCAACCGACTGGCTGGGGGTCACCTCAGGTGGGGCGCATGGTAGCAGAGTGGGGGCTGGGGCCGTTGGGGTGAGCCGTCTCCCCCGTTTCGTCCGTGCACGCCTTCCTGTGGGAGCGCACCCTGTGCGCGACAGCCACGCTGGGATGTATCGCTCCGTAGGTTCGTCGCGCACAGGGTGCGCTCCCACAATAGATCTGCGGCTCTTGGCTCCGGCTCTTGGCTCTTGGGGGTCCCCGTATGACGCGGCGGGCGGGTGGAGGAAAGCCCGCAGGGTGGCCGCAGGGATGCGGCCAATTTTTCGACAGGACAGGGATGTCCTGTCGAAAAAACCCGGAGCCCGCACGCTCACCTGGAGGGTCGAAGACCCGGAAGGCGCGTCATCCGGGGGGCCCTTTCTTTTGGTTACTTTTCTTCACTCCGGGCATCCTGCCCTCCGCCCTGCGGGCCGGCTTCGCCGTTCGCACGCGCTCCTGCGCGTGCGTGGGCAAGCAAAGAAAAGTAACCCGGGCCGCGGCAGCGGCACGGAAGCCCGCGGCAGGCGAGCCAGGTCGCCGTATCGCTAGAACCAAAGACCGAGGTTCTGGATGACCAGCCTTCAGCTGTTGAAGAGCGCTTCCGGCCTGCGCCGGGATGACGAATAGAAAGGTTCCCGCGAGCACCCGCCCCTCACCCCAGCCCTCTCCCCGGCGGGGAGAGGGAGCAAAGCGGCGCGCCTTTGAAAGGCCACGCAAAACAAAACGCCCGCCCTGTTCGCACAGGACGGGCGCCACAACCATCAACATCCAAACCGCGCGTTACTGCGTGTGGAACACCAAATGCCCCTGCTCCGCCTCCACCACGATGGTCGCGCCAGCAGCAAACTTCCCTTCCAGGATCTGCCGCGCCAGCGGATTCTCCAGCTGCTGCTGGATCGCCCGCTTCAACGGCCGCGCGCCATACACCGGATCGAAGCCCACGTTGCCCAGCAAATCCAGCGCCTTGTCACTGATCTCCATCCGTAGCTGACGCTCGGCCAGACGCTTCTCCAGATAGGTCAGCTGGATCAGCGCGATCTTGCGGATCTGCTTCTTCTCCAGCGGGCGGAACACCACCAGCTCATCGAGTCGGTTGATGAACTCCGGGCGGAAGTGCGCCTGCACCACGCCCAGCACCGCTGCCTTCATCTGCAGATAGTCCGCTTCGCTGTCGCCCGCCTGCTCCTGGATCATCTGCGAGCCAAGGTTGGAGGTCATCACGATGACGGTATTGCGGAAATCCACTGTGCGACCCTGGCCGTCGGTGAGGCGACCATCGTCCAGCACCTGCAGCAGGATGTTGAACACATCCGGATGCGCCTTCTCCACCTCGTCCAGCAGAATCACGCTGTACGGACGACGACGCACTGCCTCGGTGAGATAGCCGCCTTCTTCGTAGCCCACATAGCCCGGAGGCGCACCGATCAGGCGGCTCACGGAGTGCTTCTCCATGAACTCGCTCATGTCGATGCGCACCATCGCATCCTGCGTGTCGAACATGAACTCGGCCAGCGCCTTGCACAGTTCGGTCTTGCCCACGCCGGTGGGGCCGAGGAAGAGGAACGAGCCATTGGGGCGATTGGGATCGGAAAGGCCAGCACGGGAACGGCGAATCGCATCGGACACCGCACGCACGGCTTCATCCTGGCCGACCACGCGCTTATGCAACGCGTCTTCCATATGCAGCAGCTTGTCGCGCTCGCCTTCGAGCATCTTGTTGACGGGGATACCCGTCCAGCGCGACACGACCTCGGCGATTTCCTCCTCGGTCACGCGATCCTGCACCAGCTTGAAGTCCTGCTTTTCCGCAGCTTGTGCGGCGGCGAGCTGCTTTTCCAGCTCCGGCAGCTTGCCGTATTGGATCTCGCTCATCTTGGCGTAGTCCTGCTGACGCTGGGCGGCGTCCAGTTCCACGCGCGCGGCTTCGATCTGTTCCTTCACCTTGGTCGCGCCCTGCAGCGCGGCCTTTTCGGACTTCCAGATCTCGTTGAGATCGGAGAACTCGCGCTCGAGCTTTTCGATGTCGCTTTCCAGATCGGCGAGGCGCTTCCTGGACGCGTCGTCGGTTTCCTTCTTGAGCATCTCGCGCTGGATCTTCAACTGGATGAGGCGACGCTCCAGGCGATCAAGCTCCTCCGGCTTGGAATCGATTTCCATGCGGATGCGCGAGGCCGCCTCGTCCATCAGGTCGATGGCCTTGTCCGGCAGCTGGCGATCGGGGATATAGCGGTTGGACAGCGTGGCCGCCGCGACGATGGCCGGATCGGTGATCTCCACGCCGTGATGCACGGCGTAGCGCTCTTTCAGGCCGCGCAGGATGGCGATGGTGKCYTCCACGCTGGGCTCGCCTACGTAGACCTTCTGGAAGCGGCGCTCCAGCGCGGCATCCTTCTCGATGTACTTGCGGTATTCGTCCAGCGTGGTGGCGCCGATGCARTGCARCTCGCCGCGCGCCAGCGCGGGCTTGAGCATATTGCCSGCRTCSATSGCGCCMTCGGCCTTGCCGGCGCCGACCATGGTGTGCAGYTCGTCGATGAAGAGAATGACGCGACCTTCCTGCTTGGAAAGATCATTGAGCACGCCCTTGAGGCGCTCCTCGAACTCGCCGCGAAATTTTGCGCCGGCAATCAGCGCGCCCATGTCCAGCGCGAGCACGCGGCGATCACGCAGGCCTTCGGGCACYTCGCCCTTGACGATGCGCTGGGCCAGGCCTTCSACRATGGCGGTCTTGCCCACRCCSGGCTCGCCGATCAGTACCGGATTGTTCTTGGTGCGACGCTGCAGCACCTGGATGGTGCGGCGGATTTCCTCGTCGCGACCGATCACCGGATCGAGCTTGCCCGACTCGGCGCGCGACGTAAGATCGATGCAATATTTCTCCAGCGCCTGGCGCTGGTCTTCAGCGTTCTCGCTTTGCACTTTTTCGCCGCCGCGCAGCTTCTCGATGGCAGCCTCGACGTTCGCCTTGGTAGCGCCGGCGGCCTTTAGCGCGGCGCCCAGTTCGCCCTTGTCCTCCAGTGCCGCAAGCACGAACAATTCGCTGGCGATGAACTGATCGCCGCGCTGCTGCGCCAGCTTGTCGGTGAGGTTGAGCAGGCGCGTCAGCTCGTTGCCGACATGGATATTGCCCTCCTGTCCCGTGACGCGCGGCAGGCGGTCGACCATCTCGTTGATGCGCTGGCGCAGCGTGGGTACGTTGACCTGCGCCTGGGTGAGCAGCGGTCCCGTGGAACCGCCCTGCTGGTCCAGCAGCGCGGCCATCACGTGGACCGGTTCAAGCATGTTGTTGTCGCGTCCGACGGCAAGCGACTGGGCGTCCGCCAAGGCCTGCTGAAAACGCGAGGTGAGTTTGTCCATCCGCATGGGTTGTCCCCTCGATCAATAGGATTTGGCAGATCAGGGCATCCCTGACTGCCACTGCCAAAACAGATGCGGATCACCCGCGCGTGATTCAAGCCACGTCAACGTCAGGTGTACGACTTTTCTTCAGCCAACGCACGCCGCACCCAGAGCTTGCCTTCACATTTGCCTTGATAGTCTGCGCTCGTGCTATCCCCCGTGCCCCACTCCGCCATGTCCGCCCAGACGCCTCTTCCGGCTCCGCCTATGCCTGGCGTGGATGACCGCTGGGCGTTGTTTCTTGACGTGGACGGCACGCTGCTGGATTTTGCCGATCATCCCGATCAGGTCTGCGTGGATTCGCGCCTGCGCGAACTGGTCGAAGACCTCTACGGCGCGCTCGATGGCGCGYTCGCCCTGGTAAGCGGTCGCGGGCTCGACGACCTCGACGACTTGTTTGGCCATCCGCCGTGGGCGATGGCGGGTTTGCATGGCCTGGAATTGCGCGGCGCCGACGGTCGCTATCGTGGTGTGCATATCGGCGCCACCCGTCGCTCGCTGGTTCGCGATATCGCCGGCGCCATCGTTGCGGAATTGCCCGGCGTCATGCTGGAAGACAAGGGCATGGCGGTGGCCCTGCATTGCCGCACCTCGCCGCAGATGTTCGAACGTTTGCGCGAGCGCGTGCAGAAAGTGCTGCCGTCGCTGGCCGGCTACGAGATGCAGCCGGGCAACCTGGTCATCGAACTGAAGCCCGAAGGCATGGACAAGGGTTCGGCCGTGGCCACGCTGATGTCGGCCTGGCCGTTCCGCGATCGCCTGCCGGTCTACGTGGGCGACGATCTCACCGACGAACATGGCTTCGCCACGGCCAATCTCCAGAACGGGTTGAGCGTACGCGTGGGTTCGCGTGAACCGAGCGTGGCCCGCTATTCGCTGCCGGAGCCTGCCGCCGCGCGGGCCTGGCTGTTCCGCGTGCTGCACGCACTCAAGCATGGAGCCCTCGCGCATGCCCATTCCTCAGGAGGAAACGCCTGACACCCAGCCTGACCCAGGAGCGAAATCGTCCCTGGAACTGGGCGTCATCGGCAACGGCAGTGTTGCCGCACTGATCGACGGMCGCGGKCGCATCGTCTGGTGYTGCCTGCCGCGCTTCGATGGCGACGCCAGTTTTTGCGCACTGTTGTCGCCTAAACGCGACGGTGGCGACTGGTCGATCGAGCTGGAAGACATCGACCGCGCCGAACAGCACTACATGCCCAATACCGCCGTATTGGTGAMCCGCCTTTACGACCATCATGGTTCGGGCGTGGAGATCGTCGACTATATGCCGCGCTTTCGTGCGCGCGGCCGTTTCTATCATCCCGTCCTGATCGCGCGGCGCGTGCGGCCCATCGGCGGCTCGCCGCGGATTCGCGTGCGGCTGCGCCCGCTCTGCGGGTACGGCAGCGAAGTGCCGCAGACGACCTCGGGCAGCAACCATATCCGCTTCATGCTCGATGGCGTGGTGCAGCGACTGACCAGCGACGTGTCGTCCACCATGATCGAACGCAGCCTGCCGTTCTTCCTGGAAAAGCCCGCGCATTTTGTGTTCGGACCGGACGAAACGCTGACGGAAAGTCCGGCGGACTTCATCCATCACACGCTGGAAAACACGCTTACCTATTGGCGCGAATGGGTGCGCAATCTGTCGGTTCCCTACGAATGGCAGGAGCCGATCATCCGCTCCGCCATCACCTTGAAGTTGTGCCAGTACGAAGCGACCGGCGCGATTGTCGCCGCGCTCACCACCTCCATCCCCGAGTCCGCCAATTCCGGCCGCAACTGGGACTATCGCTACTGCTGGCTCCGCGACGCCGCTTTCACCGTGCGCGCACTCAACCGTCTCGGCGCCACCCGCAGCATGGAGGAGTACATCCGCTACGTCTTCAACCTGGTCGCCGATGGCGACGGCGAGATCGGACCTGTGTTTGGCATCACCTTCGAACATGACCTGATGGAAACGCAGGTGGAAAGCCTGGCCGGCTATCGCGGCATGGGTCCGGTGCGCGTGGGCAACGACGCGTGGCGGCAGCGGCAGAACGATGTGTATGGGTCGGTGGTGCTCGCTTCGGCGCAGATTTTTTTCGATCGCCGCCTTGAACATCCCGGCGACGAGCTCACCTTTCGCCGGCTCGAACGCATGGGTGAATTGGCCCTGCGCGTGGCCGAAACACCGGATGCGGGGCTATGGGAATATCGCGGCCGCGCCGCCGTGCACACCTATTCCGCCGCCATGTGCTGGGCCGCCTGCGATCGCCTGGCGCATATCGCCACCGAGCTTGGCCTCGATGACCGTGCGCGCTACTGGCATGACGAGGCGGTCGCCTTGCATGAACGCATCGAAGCGCATGCCTGGAACGAAAAGCTCGGCACCTTTGTCGATGCGTACGACGGCGAACACCTGGATGCAAGCCTGCTCTTGCTGGCCGATATCGGTTTCGTCAATGCGATGGACCCGCGCTTCATCGCCACCGTGGACGCCATCGGCCACGCGCTGGGTCGCGGCGACTATCTGTTCCGCTACATCGCCCCGGACGATTTCGGTGCGCCGGAAACCAGCTTCAACATCTGCACGTTCTGGTACATCGAAGCGCTGGCCGCCACCGGGCGCCGGGAGCGCGCGCGCGAGATGTTCGAGCACATGCTGGCGCAGCGAAATCCCCTGGGCCTGTTGTCCGAAGACATCGCACCGGCCAACGGCGAGCACTGGGGCAACTTTCCGCAGACTTATTCGATGGTGGGCCTGATCCAGGCCGCAATGCGCCTGTCCAGGCGCTGGGAGGATGCATTGTGACGATGGCTGGAAGAAACAGCGGTCAGGGACGACTGATCGTGGTTTCAAATCGAGTGGCACTCCCCGACCAGACCGCAACCGGTGGCCTGGCGTCGGCCATGCGGGCCGCCCTGCAGGAGCGCGGAGGCGTCTGGTTTGGCTGGAGCGGCAAGATCTCGCGTCAAACCGCCAGCGAAGTGCACAAGCAAAGCGATGGTCCGGTGGAATACGCCACCATCGATCTTTCCCGCACGGATCACGACGATTTCTACGACGGATTCGCCAATCGCACCTTGTGGCCGCTGCTGCACTACCGGCCCGACCTGGTCGACTACGACCGCAAGCACCTGGCCGGCTATCTGCGCGTCAACAATCTGTTCGCCGAGAAGCTGATCTCGCTGATCGGGCCCAACGACCTGGTCTGGATCAACGACTACCACCTGATTCCATTGGCCGCCATGCTGCGCGAACGCGGCGTGCACAATCGCATCGGTTTCTTCCTGCATACGCCGCTGCCGGCCGCCAGCCTGCTGATCGCGCTGCCGCGCCATCTGGAATTGCTTGAGACCCTGGCCTGCTATGACCTGGTCGGCCTGCATACAGCACGCGACCAGCGAGCCCTGCAGGAGTACTTCCTGTTCGAGGTGGGCGCGAGCATGCGCCGGGACGGGCGCATCCGAACCCCGGCAGGACACACCTTCCGCGCTGAAGTGTTTCCCATCGGCATCGACACCGCGCAGGTCGCCGAGTCGGCCAGCCATGCGGACGAGCATGAAGAAATCCACGATCTGAAACAGAGCCTGGAAGGGCGTGCGCTGATCATTGGCGTCGACCGCCTGGATTACTCCAAGGGCCTGCCCGAGCGCTTCCATGCCTATGCGCGCCTGCTGGAGCGCTCCCCGCAATTGCATCGCAAGGTGACCTTCCTGCAGATCGCCCCGCCCTCGCGCGGCGGCGTGCTGGAATACCGCCAGATCCGCCGCGAGCTCGAACGCATGGCCGGCCATATCAACGGCATGTATGCGGCGCCGGACTGGGTGCCGATCCGCTACGTCAACAACTCGTTTCCGCACAGCCTGCTCAGCGGCTACTACCGCACCGCGCGCGTGGGCTTGGTCACGCCGCTGCGCGATGGCATGAATCTGGTGGCCAAGGAATACGTGGCCAGCCAGGATCCGGAAGATCCCGGCGTGCTCGTGCTGTCGCGCTTCGCCGGCGCTGCGCAGGAGTTGCGTGATGCGCTGCTGGTCAATCCGGCCGATACCGAGGAACTGGCCGAAGCGCTGGGTATTGCGCTGGAGATGCCGCTGCATGAGCGGCGCGTGCGCTGGCGCCGGATGATGGACGTGTTGGAGAAGCAGGATGTGACGGCGTGGCGGAATGCGTTTTTGCGGCGGTTGGCCGATTGACGTGATCTCTCCCTTGTAGGAGCGCACTTGTGCGCGACCGCCACGCGGATGGGCTCGATAACATCAGCCCAGGCGACAACAGGGGCTTCATAATGATGCCCAGAGGTGCACTGCCATTCCGCGGTCGCGCACAAGTGCGYTCCTACAAGGGGACCGTCGCGTCCAAGGGGATCGATAGGTCCCTTCAGCCTTCGAGCCAGATCAAGCTGGCGAAGCGCCCGCTCTGCGCGCCATCGCGGCGGTACGAATAGAAACGATCGTCGGTACGGGTATCAAAGCCACCGCCGTAGACCCGATCGACGCCCGCCGCCTGCAAACGGCGACGCGCCAGCCAAGCCAGATCGCACAACCAGTGCCCAGGA
>NZ_JBFTRY010000069.1:0-17816 GCF_056399745.1 Dyella sp. 01N36 | reverse complement strand
GCCCCTCACCCTGCCCGCTCCCCGGCGGGGAGAGGGAAAAGCCGGCTTCGGTTCGGAGCTTCGGCGGCCCCAGAAGAAAAAAGCGGCCCTCAGGCCGCTTTTTTCGATTACTGCTTCTTCTTGGGGCCGATCATCATGACCATCTGACGACCTTCCAGGCGGGGGAAGGACTCCACCACGCCGTTCTCGCCCACGTCTTCCTGGATCTTCTTGGCCAGGTTCTGGCCCAGGTCCTGGTGAGACATTTCGCGGCCGCGGAAGCGGATGGTCACCTTGACCTTGTCGCCTTCCTCGAGGAAGCGAAGCATGTTGCGCAGCTTGATCTGGTAGTCGCCCACGTCCGTGACCGGACGGAACTTCACTTCCTTGATCTCGACCTGCTTCTGCTTCTTCTTGGCCGCCTGAGCCTTCTTCTGGGCTTCGAACTTGAACTTGCCGTAGTCCATGATGCGGCAGACCGGCGGATCGCCGTTCGGCTGGATCTCGACCAGGTCCATGCCCGCTTCTTGTGCCAAGGCCAGTGCCTCGTCACGGGTAAGGATGCCTAGCTGTTCCGAATCTGCGCCGATCACGCGTACGCGCGGGACGCGGATCTCAAGGTTACGGCGGTTGCCCTTTGTGTCGGTGGTAGCGATACCACAATCCTCCAGAAGAGTTCTTAAAAGTGCCGGCCCGCGCGCTTAGCGACGGGTCTCGGCTTCCAGGCGTTCGATCAATGCGACCAGCGGCATGCTGCCTAGGTCCTCGCCCGAACGCGTACGCACGGATACTGCCCCCGATTCCTTCTCGCGATCTCCGACCACCAGCAGGTAAGGGACTTTCTGCATCGTATGTTCGCGGATTTTATAGCCGACCTTCTCATTGCGCAAATCGGCGTGTACGCGGAAACCTTTATCGACAAGGGTTTGCGTCACTTCGCGGACATAGTCGGCCTGGGCGTCCGTAATACTGAACACGTCGGCCTGCACCGGCGCCAGCCAGGTCGGCAACAGACCGGCATGATGCTCGATCAGGATGCCGATGAAACGCTCCATCGAGCCCACTATGGCACGATGCAGCATCACCGGGTGACGACGTTGTGAATTCTCGTCCACATATTCGGCGCCCAGGCGCTCGGGCATCATGAAGTCCACTTGCATGGTGCCCACCTGCCAGGCACGGCCGATGGAATCCTTCATGTGGTACTCGATTTTCGGACCGTAGAAAGCACCCTCGCCCGGCAGCTCTTCCCACTGCACGCCGGCCGCACCCAAGGCGGCGCGCAGCGCGTCTTCGGCGCGATCCCACACCTCGTCGCTGCCGATGCGCTTGTCGGGACGCAGCGCGATCTTCAGTGCGATGTCCTCGAAGCCGAAGTCACCGTAGACCTTCATGGCCTGCTGATGGAAGGCCGTCACCTCGGATTCGATCTGCGCTTCCGTGCAGAACACGTGGCCGTCGTCCTGCGTGAAGGCGCGCACGCGCATGATGCCGTGCAGYGCGCCCGAGGGCTCATTGCGATGGCAGGCRCCGAACTCGCCGTAGCGCACCGGCAGGTCGCGGTAGCTGTGCAGGGACGTGTTGAAGATCTGCACATGGCCCGGGCAGTTCATCGGCTTGAGGGCGTACGTGTGCTTCTCCGACTCGGTGAAGAACATGTTTTCCTGGTAGTTGTCCCAGTGGCCGGACTTCTTCCACAGCGACACGTCCAGCACCTGCGGGCAGCGCACTTCCTGGTAGCCGCTCTGGCGATACACGCGGCGCATGTATTGCTCCACCTGCTGCCAGATGGCCCAGCCCTTGGGGTGCCAGAACACCATGCCCGGGCCCTCTTCCTGCTGATGGAAGAGATCCAGCGCCTTGCCGATCTTGCGATGGTCGCGCTTTTCGGCTTCTTCCAGCTGGTGCAGGTAGGCCTTCAGATCCTTGTCGTTGAGCCACGCCGTGCCGTAGATGCGCGTCAGCATCGCGTTGTTCGAATCGCCACGCCAGTAAGCGCCGGCGACCTTCATCAGCTTGAACGCGCGCAGCTTGCCCGTGTTCGGCACATGCGGGCCGCGGCAGAGATCGGTGAAATCGCCCTGCGAATACAGCGACAATTCCTCGTTGGCCGGGATGCTCTGGATGATCTCGGCCTTGTATTCCTCGCCCATGCCACGGAAGAAGCTCACTGCCTCATCGCGCGACTTCACGCTGCGCGTCACCGGCAGCGCTTCCTTGACGATTTTCTCCATCTCCGCCTCGATCTTGACCAGATCGTCGGGCGTGAACGGGCGCTCATAGGCAAAGTCGTAATAGAAGCCGTTGTCGATCACCGGACCGATGGTGACCTGCGCACCCGGATACAGGCGCTGCACGGCCTGCGCCAGCAGGTGCGCCGTGGAGTGACGCAGGATGTCCAGCGCCTCCGGGCTCTTCTCGGTGACGATCTCGAGGCTGGCGTTGTGGTCGATCGGGAAACTGGCATCCACCAGCTTGCCGTCCACCTTGCCCGCCAGGGTGGCCTTGGCCAGACCGGCGCCGATCGAGGCTGCCACGTCCTGCACCGTCACCGGATGATCAAACGGCCGCTTGCTGCCGTCGGGTAGCGTGATTTCAATCATGTTCGCACCTAAAAAAAGACGCCCAGAAGAACGTGCTCAATTTAAAGAACCCACCCTCGATAGCCGATTCCACCGGCCACCAACAAAGCGTGCTCTTAGTTGAAAAGTCCGGCCATGGATGGCTGGTTTTGCTCTTGCCTGCCTGGATGGMAGGCAAAAATAAAGAGCGCCACGCGCCCTTCTTGTCGAACAAGGCGTGGCTTGAGTCAGCGCTGGAGGGTCGTAGTTGCCATGTCACACGCTAGACCGACGCTTGAGGCGTGGGCCACCTTGTCTCCGGACGGGTACAGTCAGGACGCTAGTTTAGCCTATCCGTCGATGTCAAATCTGCTATTGCCGACGCTGTCTCAATATCGGCAGCGATAGAATGCCCGCCTCCTCGAACACCGGCTATTCGCATGCGCATTCTCGTCACCGGCACCGCCGGCTTCATCGGCTCGGCCTTGGCCGAGCGCTTGCTGGCGCGTGGCGACGAGGTGTATGGCATCGACAATCACAACGACTACTACGACTCGACGCTCAAGGAAGCCAGGCTCGCCCGCTTCGCCGACCACCACAACTACACGCATCTGCGTGCCGATCTGGCTGATGCAGCGGCCGTGAATAGCGCCTTTGGCGAGTTCCGCCCGCAACGCGTGGTCAACCTCGCCGCCCAGGCCGGCGTGCGCTATTCACTGAAAAACCCGCAAGCCTACGTGCAGAGCAACCTGGTGGGTTTCGTCAACATCCTGGAGGCCTGCCGCCACGGCAAGGTCGAGCATCTGGTGTATGCGTCATCCAGCTCAGTCTATGGTGCCAACCGCAAGCTGCCGTTCGCCATCGAAGATGCCGTAGACCATCCGGTCAGCCTGTACGCGGCAAGCAAGAAAGCCAACGAGCTGATGGCGCATACGTATAGCCATCTGTACGACCTGCCGACCACCGGCCTGCGGTTTTTCACGGTGTACGGCCCGTGGGGCCGGCCGGATATGTCGCCCATGCTGTTTGCCGATCGCATCAGCCGCGGCGAGCCCATCGATGTCTACAACTACGGCAACCATAGCCGCGATTTCACCTATGTCGACGACATCGTGGAAGGCGTGATCCGCACGCTCGATCACGTCGCCCTGCCCGATGCGGCATACGACGCGCTAGCCCCGAGCCCAGGCACGTCCAGCGCGCCGTATCGCGTCTACAACATCGGCAACGATCAGCCGGTGCAGTTGCTGCACTTCATCGAGCTGATGGAGCGCAATCTCGGGCGCACGGTCGAGAAGCGCCTGCTACCAATGCAGCCGGGCGATGTGGCCGATACGTGGGCCGATGTTTCCGCGCTGCGACGTGACGTGGGTTATGCGCCGAATACCTCGATCGAAGACGGCGTGGCGCGGTTTGTGGCCTGGTATCGGGAATATTTCCAGCAGGAGCAATGAGCGATGTTCGTTGTGGGAGCGCACCCTGTGCGCGACTGGCGTTCGGTCAGACCGCGGCGCCTGTCGCGCACAAGGTGCGCTCCCACAGAAACCCGCGGACGCTCGATCAGAACGGCTTGGCAATCACCAGGAAAACGATGCCCAGCAAGACCAGCACGGGCAGCTCGTTCATGATGCGCAGCGTCTTCGACGACGGCAGCGTCCCGCCGTTCTCACTGCGCTTGAGCAAGCGCCCAGTCCAGATGAAGTACGCCAGCATCAGCGCGACCAGGGTCAGCTTGGCATCGATCCAGTGCAGCGAGGCCACGACGTTGGGCAGTGTCTGGGGAAACAGCCGCCAGCCCTCCCACAGGGCCAGCCCGAACAGGAAGGCGATGCCGAACATGTGGTGCCCGAAACGGTAGAGCCGCCGCCCCATCAGCAGCAGGCGCGCCTTTACGACCGGCTCGTCTCCGGACTCGGCGATATTCACAAGGATGCGCGGCAGGTAGAACACCGTTGCCATCCAGGCAATGACGAACACGACATGGAAGCTCTTGATCCAAAGGTACGTCATCGACCGGCTCCTTCAGCGCAAAAAGAAACGGCGCGACCCAAAGGCCACGCCGTTTCATCGGTATTGGTGGGCGGTACAAGGATCGAACTTGTGACCCCTACCATGTCAAGGTAGTGCTCTACCGCTGAGCTAACCGCCCGGTTCTCGCCCGGCATGCCGTGCGAGCCGCGCAGTTTACACATTTCGTGAGGCCGGGACAACTATCCGGCCTCAACGAGCCACCCGTTCCTGCAACTGGTGGATCTGGTCGCGCAGCCGGGCCGCCTCCTCGAATTCCAGGTTTTCGGCGTGCTTGTACATCTGCGCCTCGAGCTTCTTGATCATCGCCGAGGCCTGGTCCCCGCTCAGAGCGGCGTACTGGGCGCCTTGCTCTGCCACAGCGGCGCTCTGGCGGTCGCTGCGACGGCCGCGACCACGTGACGCAGTCTCGCTGCGGGCCCCTTCCATGATGTCCGCGATACGGCGCACCACCGACTGCGGCGTGATGCCGTGGGCCTCGTTATAGGCCTGCTGCTTCTCGCGACGGCGGGCGGTCTCGTCCATGGCCGCCTGCATCGAGCGGGTGATGTTGTCAGCGTAAAGAATCGCCTTGCCGCGCAGGTTGCGTGCCGCGCGACCAATGGTCTGGATGAGCGAACCGGTCGAACGCAGGAAGCCTTCCTTGTCGGCGTCGAGAATCGCCACCAGCGAGACCTCGGGCATGTCCAGGCCCTCGCGCAACAGGTTGATGCCTACCAGCACATCGAACTCGCCCAGGCGCAGATCGCGGATGATTTCCACGCGCTCCACCGTTTCGATATCCGAATGCAGATAACGCACCTTGACGTTGTGCTCATTCAAATATTCGGTGAGGTTTTCGGCCATGCGCTTGGTCAGCGTGGTGACCAGCACGCGGTCGCCCATCGCCACGCGCTTGTGCACCTCGCCCAGCAGGTCGTCGACCTGGGTGCGCACCGGGCGCACTTCCACCTCCGGATCGATCAGGCCGGTCGGACGCACCACCAGTTCCACCACGGCATCGCCGGACTTCTGCAATTCATAGTCGCGCGGCGTGGCCGATACATAGATCGAACGCGGCGCGCGCGCCTCCCACTCCTCGAAACGCAGCGGACGATTATCCATTGCCGACGGCAGACGGAAACCGAATTCGACCAGTGTCTCCTTGCGCGAGCGGTCGCCCTTGTACATGGCGCCGAGCTGGGGAATGGTGACGTGCGATTCGTCGACCACCAGCAACGCATCGGCCGGCAGATAGTCGAACAAGGTCGGCGGCGGTTCGCCGGGGCCGCGGCGCGTGAGATGGCGCGAGTAGTTCTCGATGCCCTGGCAGTAGCCGACCTCGGCCATCATTTCGATGTCGAAACGCGTGCGCTGATCCAGGCGCTGCGCCTCGACCAGTTTGTTGTCCTTGTACAGCTGCTCCAGCCGCTCTTTGAGCTCGACCTTGATGGTCTCGATCGCGTTCAGCACGCTCTCGCGCGTACTCGCATAGTGCGTGCGCGGATACACGGTGTAGCGCGGCACCTTGCGGATGGTGTCGCCGGTGAGCGGATCGAACAGCGACATGTTTTCCACTTCGCCGTCGAACAGCTCGATGCGCAGCGCTTCGGTTTCCGATTCGGCGGGAAACACATCGATGATTTCGCCACGCACGCGATACGTACCGCGGCGCAGCTCCATCTCATTGCGCGTGTACTGCAGTTCCGTCAGCTGGCGAATCAAGGCGCGTTGATCGATGCGCTCACCCTTGGCCAGGATCAGCCGCAGCGAGAGATAGTCTTCCGGATCGCCGAGGCCGTAGATCGCCGACACGGTGGCGACGATGATCGAATCCTTGCGCGACAGCAGCGCCTTGGTGGCCGCCAGTCGCATCTGCTCGATGTGGTCGTTGATCGAAGCGTCTTTCTCGATGAAGGTATCCGACGCCACCACGTAGGCTTCGGGCTGGTAGTAGTCGTAGTAGCTGACGAAGTATTCCACCGCGTTGTGCGGAAAGAATTCCTTGAACTCGCCGTACAGCTGCGCCGCCAGGGTCTTGTTCGGCGCCATCACGATGGTCGGCCGCTGCACCTGCTGGATCACGTTGGCAATCGTGTAGGTCTTGCCTGAGCCGGTAACGCCCAGCAGCGTCTGCGCCGCCAGGCCGGCCTCGAAGCCTTCGGAAAGTTTGCGGATGGCCTCGGGCTGGTCGCCGGAGGGCTGGTAGGGCGAGACGAGTTCGAAGCGGTCAGTCATGGCTCTCTACATGCGGTCGCGACGGGGCATTTTAAATTGCCCTGCTGACAGGGCCTGTCAGCAGGCTACGACAGGGGTCCTTGGCGGCCGATGACTGGAGCGCCCGTCGGCTCTGGTTAGGCTGATCGTTTCCGAGACGCAGGAGGCGGCCCATGGACAGGAGTCGGCAAGGCTACCAGCCACGGAGCAGTGCGGGGTTTACGCTGCTTGAAAGTATCGTTGTGATGGTCGTGGTCGCCCTGATGGTGGCGGTCGCCGTTCCCGCGCTGGGGCGGATGCTGGGGCGATACCAGCTCAACACGGCCCAGCTCGACCTGGTCGCCTCGCTCCAGCATGCGCGCAGCCTGGCAGTGAGCAGCGGGCGTCCGAAGCTGCTCTGCCCCTCCTCGGATGGACGGCAATGCGCCGGCGACACGCATTGGGAACGCGGCTGGGCCGTCGGCAATTATCGCAGCGGCAACGCCGATCAGCTGGACGGCTCGCCCAAGCTGGCAAGCGGCGGCTACAAGCGCACGACCATGCACATCATGTCGGACCGCAAGAGCATCCGCTTCCAACCCACGGGCAGCGCCGGTGGCAGCCCCGCGACGTTCACGCTATGCCGCAAGGGGCATGCAGAAGATGCGCTGGCCCTCACAGTCTCCAACGTCGGGCGCGTGACCGGCGCTACCGCGAAGGCGGACGCCGCCACGATTTGTGCGGCCAGCAACTAGAGGCACGCCTTGGCGGAGTCGCGATAGGCGCGCATGGCCAAAACCGCCAGCCGCTCGTACAGCACCACCTCGGCGCCCTGCACCTTGCTGTGGATCACTAGCAGCTCTTCCACGCTCGTGGTGTTGTTGGCCACCACCACCTGCAAGGTCGTCGGCGTTTCGACGATGTGCGCCGTGGGCGAAAGCGCCTGCCAACGCGATTGCACGCAGGCCGCATAGGTCGAATCGAGTTTGCTCGTGCTGGCCTGGAAGGTGGGTTTGTTGTGGCTGATATCGCCAGTGCTCGCGCAGCCTGCCAGGCCGATAGCGCCGAAGGTCAGCAACCAACTGCGCATCAGGCTCTCCCCTTCCGATGATGACGAAGTGCAACAGGTTCGCGACCCAACCAAACCACGGTCAACACTGAACCCAGCGACGACATGCGCCGCACTCAAGCCCTTCCGATCTTCATCGTCAGCAGGTGTACCCGATGTGGACGCTCGCAAGCGCTCGGCAATCAGGAACCCTTGAGACAGCCCTGAGCCGGGCATAAAAAAACCCCGCCAATCGGCAGGGTTTTCTTGAATATGGCGCCCGAAGTTGGACTCGAACCAACGACCCCCTGATTAACAGTCAAGTGCTCTAACCGGCTGAGCTATTCGGGCGGGGTGAGCTGGATAGTTTGAATATCCAGCCCTGGTCTGTCAAGCCATGCGGCTCTCAAAAACCCTCAGGCGGCGCGGGCGCCGGTGAGCACCCGGTAGCAGGGCACGTAGGCCGTGCCGCCCGGGAGTTTCATGCGGTCCTGGGCCACGAAGGCCTTCAGCAGCTCGTCCAGCGAGGCCATGATGTCGRCGTCGCCATCGATGTCGAACGGGCCGTACTTTTCGATGGCGCGCAGACCCTCTTCCTTCACGTTGCCGGCGACGATGCCGGAGAACGCGCGACGCAGGTCGGCGGCCAGTTCATGGCGCGGACGATCGCGGTGGATGGCCAGCGAGCGCATGGCCTCATGGGTTGGGCGGAACGGCAGCTGGAACGCATAMGGGATGTTGAGCGACCAGTTGAAGAAGAACGCGTCCTTGGTGTCCAGGCGATGGTTGCGCACCTTGTCGATGCCGCGAACCATGGCGCGCGCCACGGCGGCCGGGTCGTCCACGATGATCTGGTAGTGATGGGTCACGCTCTCGCCCAGGGTCAGGCGCAGGAAGTGGTCGATCTGCTCGAAGTACGCGGCCGACTGCTTGGGACCGGTGAGGATCAGCGGGAACGGCACGCCGGCATTGTCCGGATGCAGCAGGATGCCGAGCAGATAAAGGATTTCTTCGGCCGTGCCCACGCCACCCGGGAACACGATGATGCCGTGGCCCATGCGCACGAACGCTTCGAGACGCTTCTCGATGTCCGGCATGATCACCAGGTGATTGACGATCGGGTTCGGCGATTCGGCCGCGATGATGCCCGGCTCGGTGATGCCGATATAGCGGTTGCTGCGGCGACGCTGCTTGGCGTGCGCAATCGTGGCGCCCTTCATCGGGCCCTTCATGGCGCCCGGGCCGCAACCCGTGCAGATGTCCATGCCGCGCAGGCCGAGCTGGTAGCCCACCTGCTTGGTGTACTCGTACTCGTCGCGCGAAATCGAATGGCCACCCCAGCACACCACCAGGTTCGGGTCGATCTGCGGCTTGAGGATGCGTGCGTTGCGCAGGATCTCGAACACCACGTGGGTCAGGCCCACGCTGTCGTCCAGATCGAAATTGCCCTGCTCCATCTGGGTGGACACATAGACGATGTCGCGCATCACGGCGACCAGCAGCTCGTTGATGCCGCGAATGATCTGGCCATCCACGAACGCCTGCGCCGGCGCGTGCGTGAGCTCGATCTTGATGCCGCGATCCTGCTGCAGCACCTGGATGTCGAAATCGGGGAACTGTTCGAGGATGGAGCGCGGATCGTCGCTCATGTTGCCCGAGGTGAGCACGGCCAGCGCGCAGCGGCGCAGCAAGGCGTGCAGGCCCGAACCGCTGGCGTCGCGCAGGCGCGCCACTTCGTTGCGGGACAGGATATCCAGGCCGCCGGCGGGCGAAATGCGCGCGCTCACGGTGGCGGGTCGGCCGGACTTTCCGGCTTGAATCTCGTTCATYGAACCATTCTCCTCGCCGCGCCCTCGCGGCTCGTACGTCCGTGCAAAACGCGGCGGACCGCGTAGCTTCCCGCGCCGGGCATGGCAGGGTCAAGCCGTCGGCGTTGCGTCCATTAATAAAAAAGCCGGCGCCCGAGGGCGCCGGCCAGGTTCAAACATCGCAAACAACTGCGCTTAGAAGGCGTATTTCACCGTCAGCAGCACCGACCAGCGCTGGGCGAGGTCGTCGTTGTTGTTGATATAGGTCGGGATCGGCAGCGGCTGGTAGCCACCACCCTGGTTGTAGGTGGTGCACGAGGCCTTGCCACCGCAATCGATGTTGTAGATGTACTTGCCCGTCTTCGGGTCGACACCGGCGTAATCGGCCAGGGCACGGCCACCCGGGAACGCCACGCGCTTCTCGATACCCCAATGCTTGTTCAGCAGGTTCGTGAAGTTGTAGACGTCGAAACGGATGATGCCCTTGTTGCCCTTGAAGATGCCCGGGATTTCCTGGCTGAAGCTCAGGTCGATCTGGTTGAGCCAGCCGGCGCGGTCGCCATTGCGCTTGGCCACTTCACCCTGGTGATCCTTCAGGTAGTCGTTCTTCTGGATGTTCGCCCAGAACTGATCGATCAGCGTCTGGTTGGTACCCGGACGGAACTCGACTTCACCCGGACGCGGGATGTAGACCAGGTCGTTGGTGTAGCCGTCGCCGTTGGCGTCATTGCCGAACGTCCAGCTGTACGGGGACGCGGAGTGACCGTCATAGAAGATGCTCGCGCTGGTGGCGTAGTCGCCCCAGAAGCGATGCTGCCAGTTGAGCGAGGCGATCACGCGACGCGGCACCGAGTAGTTCGAGGTGCTGGCCACGTTTTCGTTCGAGTTGTAGACGTAGTTGTTGCTGTAGTTCGAGTTGGCGACCGAGGACGTGCCCGGGTTCACTTCGGTCGAACGGCTCCAGGTGAAGCCGATCATGCCCGACCACTCTTCCGAGAACGGCTTCTTCAGCGACAGCGCGATGCTGTCGGCGCTGCCCTTGCCGGTGTTGGCGAGGTTGATCATCTGACCGGAGAACGCCGGGTTGGCATTCTTGCGCGGACCCGGCTTGGTCGTCGCGGGATCGGTCAGCGCGGCGTAGTAGGTGCTGCGGCCGTCCGGCAGCATGCCGGTCGGGGCGCCCAGGTTCACGTTCTGGAACCAGATCGCATCGCGCTGGTCGATGTGCTCCCAGTCAGCCGTGGCGATCAGGCCGTACCAGGGCAGCTCGCGGTCGACGCCGAGGCTGAACTTCCACGCGGTCGGGATGTTCCAGTCCTTGGAGATGGTGTTGACCGTCATCTGGCCAGCACCGACCGGGCCGTTGTTCTGGTTATGCGGATCGGCGCTGAACGGCGGCAAGTTGACGTTGCACGGCGGCGACTGGGTCGGACCGCAGTTGAACTGCGTCTGGGTCACGCCGGAGTTGGAGAAGATATTGCCCAGCCACACGGCCGGCTGGTTGGTCACGAACAGGCCCGCGCCACCGCGCAGCTGCGTCATGCGCTCGGTGTTGAACGCATAGTTGAACGACATGCGCGGCTGCACCACGCGATGGCCGTTGATGGTGTACTGGTTGGTCTGGCCGAAGCCGCCAGCCGCCGCACCCGTCTTCGGGTTGATCGTCGCCGGAGCTGCGTAGGCAGCGTTGTACAACGGCTTGTCGTCCATCAGCGGCACGTCGACGCGCACGCCGTACTGCAGCGACAGGTTGTTGGTCACCTGCCAGGTGTCCTGCAGGAAGATGCCCCACTGCGTGAGGTTGTAGTTCGCGGCGACGTCGCCCAGGCCCAGGGTGCCGGCCGGACGGTTGTAGCGATACTGGTAGTACAGGCCCTTGGCGAAGTTATCCAGACCCGTGGTGCCCTTGGGGCCCGGGACTTCTTCGAAGATGTAGCTGCCGTAGTAGTTCTGCAGGAACAAGTTGTAGTACTTGCCCTTTTCGTAATCGAAGCCACCCTTCACGGTGTGGTCGCCGAGATACAAAGTGCCGGCCCAGGCTGCGTCGAGCGTCTTCACCTTCAGCACGTTTGCCTGGCTGGAGTACTCGGTGCCGAACTCGATCGCCGGACCACCAAACGCCACCGGATAAACCGTGACGTCCGGCATCGCCACGCCGTTGTACGGGCCGCGGTTCTGGTCGAAGTTGGCGTACGACAAGGTGGTGTCGGTCGAGAAGATTTCCGACCAGTCGTCGTAGAAGTGCAGCGCGTAGCTCTTGTTGTCGACGTTGGTGTTGTACCAGCCGCTGGACAGCACGAGCTTGGTGGTGCTGCCGGTGATGATCGGCTTCTCTTCCTTGGTCTCGCTATAGGTGAAGCTCGCGCGATGGTTGTCGGCGATGTTCCAGTCGATCTTGGCGAGGTAACGCTTGTCCTGCAGGTTGGAGTTGCCGCCGCCCACCGAACCGATGTCGGTCAGGCCGTACTTGGCGGCGATGTCGCGCACCTGCTGCACCTGCTGGTTGGTCAGGCCCTTGATCGGCGTCGCGGCGCCGGAATCCTGCGGACCGTAGGGGCTGCCCGAACCGACCTGCTCGCTCTTTTCATACGAGGCAAAGAAGAACAGCTTGTCCTTGATGATCGGACCGCCCACGGTGCCGCCGGCCGTCCACTGGCGATTGAAGCCGGCGTACGGCTTGTCCAGCTCGTTGTCACCGATCATGTCGGTGTTCTGGAACGCGTAGTAGACCGAGCCGTGGAAGTCGTTGGTACCGCTCTTGGTCACGGCGTTGACGTTGGCGCCGATGCCGCGACGGGTGGCCACGTCGTAGTTGGCCGTCGAGATGTTGTATTCCTCGATGGTGTCCTGCGAGATCGGCGTGCCCAGCGTCGGCAGGCCGTTCGCGTTCAGGCCGAACGGATCGTTCGCGCTGACCGAGTCGACGGTGATGTTGTTGTAGCGGCTGTTCTGGCCGACGGCCGAGATTTCTCCACGGGCGCGGTCGGTGATCACCACGCGGGGATCAAGGCGGACCACGTTCTGGATCGAGCGACCCGGGGTCGGCGTGGCATCGAGCTCACGACGCGACACGTTGGTCGACAGGCCCTTGTTGTCCGGGGTGAAGGTCTGCGACAGCGTGTTGGCCGAGACGGTCACGCCGCTGAGGTTCTGCGCGTTAGCCGTATCGGCGGTCACGCCCATGGTCAGGTTGACCGCGGTGTCCTGGGCCAGCTGCAGGTACACATTGTCCTGCTCGCTCTGGGTGCCGTCCTTGGACACCTTCACGTCGAACGGGCCGCCCACGCGCAGGCCCTGAGCCGAGTAACGGCCGGCCGCGTCAGTGGTGGTGGTCTTGGTGGTGCCCGAGGGCTCATGCACGATCTGCACGGTGGCGCCGGCGATCGGCTGGCCGCTGCCGTCAACGATGCGGCCGCTGATGGAAGACGAGGTGTCCTGGGCCAGCACCGGAGCCGTGGCGAGCAAGCCCGCAATCGCCAATGGCAGCAATTTCGTACGCAACGAATGGTTCATCGAGATTCAACCCCTTAAGAAAGTCGCAAAAAAGGCATGGGACCAGACCGAAGGAGTCCCATGCCCCCTCGCCACCGTCTTAAGTGACTGATTCCCTAAATTATTTTGATTCGTCCGGGACCGCCCCGCAGGGGCCGTCGACCGCAACTCATCACGACGAATGTAACCGCATTATATTACAATTTCGTAACTTTTTGACGAAATACTCACACTTCTTGCGTGCTCTTCTTACGCTTGGCGTAAGTTATTGATGCCTGAACATTTCCTCGGGCACAAAAAAACCGGCGCCTCGCGGCGCCGGTTTCGGGGTACTGCTTAAGCCGTTCGACTTAGAAGAACGAGATGCCGAAGGTGACCATGTAGGTGCGGTCTTCCAGCAGCGAGTAGTACGGCGCCGAGGTGAACAGCGTACCGCCCGTGTTGACGTCCTTGATCGTGTTGCCCGGATTGCTGGCCAGGAACGCGCCGATGTTGTTGGCGTTGGTCAGCGCACGCTTGTTGGTCAGGTTGAACACGTTGAGCTTGATGTACGGGTTGCGCAGCCAGGTGGCGAAGTCGGAGAACTTCCAGCCGGCGTTCAAGTTGAACACGGTGTAGCCGCCCACCTGTTCGGTGTTGGACCAGTCGCCCCAGATCGGACCGCGGTACTTGGCGTCCAGGGTGGCCCAGAACGGACCGTGGTCGTAGCCCAGGCGCACATAGCCCGAGTTCTTCGGCGTGTTGAGGAAGGTCTTGCCTTCGGTCGGGTAGGTGCCGTCGCCGAAGGTGTTGACGTTACCGTCGAGGATCGCCTTCTGGTACGAGTAGTTGCCGTACAGGGTCCAGTCTTCGGCGAACTTGTAGCTGCCTTCGGCGGTGATGCCGCGCATGTGCATCTTCGGCAGGTTCAGGTACACCGTCTGGCCGGAGTTGACGTCGTAGCCCGAGATCTGCTTGTTGACCAGGTGCGACTCGTACGCGTCGACGTTGGCCGAGAAGTGATCGGCATAGAAGCGCCAGCCCAGGTCGACCGTGGTGGCCTCTTCCGGCTTGGCCTGATAGGTACCGGCCGCAGCGTTGGCGAGGTTCTTCGGGTTGTCCGCCACGGCAACGTTCTGCAGCAGCGAGCCATTGATCGGTGCACGGTAGGTGCGGCCGGCGCCGATGTAGAACTGGTTCTGGTCGTCGAGCTGGTACTTCACGCCAGCAGTCGGGCTGACCTTGTGATAGGTCGCTTCAGCCGTGCCGCCGAACTGGTTGGTCTTGGCAGTGGGAGTGCTGTAGCTGCCCCAGTTCTCGTAGTCGTAACCGGCACGGTCTTCCCACAGGTACGCCGCGCCGACCGTGATGGTCCACTTGTCGTTCGGCGTCCAGGTGTTGGTGGCGAAGAACTTCTTGATTTCGGAGTTGGTGTACTCACGGTACAGGCGCTGGATCACGCCGTTGGAGTAGCGGATGTAGTTGGAGTCGCCCCAGAAATCGGACGGCTCGCCGCCGACGGCGGGGTTGAAGACTTCCTGCTGCTGCTGGCGGGCACGCTCGTACCAGAAGCCGTATTCCAGGCTGTCGTCCATACCGAAGTCCTGGTTCAACTTGGCGATGACACCGGGACGGTAGGTGAAGGTCTGGCTGACGTCGTAAGCCACCGCGCTGCCGGCGATCTTGCCGTCGCCGTTGAGGTCCTGGTCGGCCACGCCGATCACGTTCTGCGGCACGGTCGATTCGGTGAACTTGTAGCCGCCACCGCCGCCGCCGTTGCCGTACCAGAAGTACGGCACCACCGACAGGCGCAGGCTGTCAGCCAGCTTGAACTCGCCATCGAGGCTGGCCAGCCAGCTGGTGAACGGGTTGGTGTGGAGCTTCCAGTAGTAGGTATCGGTCGGGCTGTAGGGCTCGTCGTAGCTCTGGAAATAACCGCCCGTACGGACCTGGGCCTTGGTCAGGCTGTCATAGCTGTAGTTGCGCTCGCGGTTGTACTGCACCGAACCGGAGATGTAGTTGTTGTCGTCGATCGTCCACAGCGCCTTGCCGTCGACCTTGGTGACGTTCAAGTCGCCCGGGCCGCGCCAGAAATCGGAGGTGTTGTTCGAGTACGACAGCCACGCGCGCACCGGACCGAGGTCGCCGGTATTAAAGCGCAGGAAGGTGCGGCGGTAGTCGTGGTTGCCCAGGCTCTGGGCAAAGTCCAGGCCGGCCGTGTGCGACGGATCGATGGTGACCCAGGAAATGGCGCCACCGGCCGCGCCGGAGATCGGCGTGTCGACGTCCGGATAACCCTGCAGCACGGTGATGTCACCCATGTTCTCGGTGTCGCCGTACTCGGTCGAGTAGACCTTGTAGTTGCCGCTGTCGTTGATCGGCGCGCCGTTGACGGTGGTGCCGATTTCGTCGCTGGTGAAGCCGCGGATCTGGTAGTTGCCGTTGGCCAGGCCGCTGACGTCGTCGGTCGAGGCATTCACGCCCGGGATCGAGTCGATCATCTGCACGAAGGTGCCGCCCGGCGCCGCCTTGACGATGGCATCGCGCGAGATGGTCGAAACCGCCTTCGGAGCCGTCTGCACCGACATCAGGCCATCACCCAGCGACAGGCTCTGCGCCTGCACCGTCACGGTGTCCAGCTGCTGGGCACGCTTGGTGTCGTTGGAGGTGGTGGTGTTGGACGTGCTCGACGGGCCGTTGCGGGTAGCCGGTTCCTTGGTCTGCGGGTTGGTGGCCTGGCCCGAGGTGTCCTGGGCCGAGGCGACACCGGCTGCCATACAAAATACGACAGCAATGGCCATGGAAAGGTGGTTTCGTTTCATCATCGTCATTCCAGAATTGACAAAGTTTTGGAGTCAGCTGCCGCCCCTTAAGGTCGCCAGCAAACCGAGTAGGAAAGTGGAGCGTCGCCCGGCAGAAAGATCTCGCGATTAATCGAAAGATGCTTCGCAAGTCATTGCGTAAAAACGCAATTTCATGCCATTTAACGTAAATTTAAACGTTTCCTCCGGGCGTAAAAAAGCCCGATCGGTAAAAATCGGGCGAAATTACGAAATTAGTTGAAGCTGTTGGTCCAGGCGACGACTAGCCCCTTGCGCCCGACCAACGACGTAAGCTTTGCATAAGTATTTTACAAGAAATTTACCGAAGGATCACGCGAACGCCAAGGCCCGCGCTTTCTCCCCATCCAACGGTCAATCAGTCACCACTGAAATTCTCGTAGGGCGATATCTGGCCGACCGGGAAGGCGTTGGCAGAACCGGACGCCTCTTACTTGCCCAGATAGCGCGCCCGCTTGGCGGGCTTGAGCGTCGCCAGGTCGAGCATGACCAGACCATCCACACAGCCGGAGAAACCCGGATCCTCGCCAAAAGCGAGGAACTGCACACCTTCTGGATCGACCAGATCCACGTACTGGCGATACAGCACCGGCAGGCTGACGCCGAGCGCATCGAGATGATGCTTGAGTTTGCCCAGGCCTGCCGCCGGGTCCAGGCCCGCCAGCGCATCACGCACCAGCTCGATCACCCCCGGCGACACCACGAACGGTTGCCGCGCCGAAGCCAGACCCGGCGCACCAAAGTAATGCTGATGCGCCGCGGCGAYCCATTCGCGCGCCTCGCGCGGAAGCGCAACCGACATGCTCACCGGACCAAACAGGTAACGCAGGTCCGGATGGCGCTGCAGGTACAGACCAATGCCCTGCCACAACTGATCCAGCGCACGCGAACGCCAATAGGCCGGCGCGATAAAGCTGCGTCCCAACTCCAGCCCCTGCGCCAGGCGCGACTCGAGCGCGGGCGAATAGCTGAAGAGACTGGAGGTATACAGCGCCGCCATGCCGCGCTCGCCAATCAGGCGACCGCCGTGGCCGAAACGATAGGAACCGACGATGCGCAGCGCCTTCGGATCCCACAGCACCAGGTGCTCATAATGCGGATCGTAGGCATCGAGGTCGCGTCGTGCGCCCGTGCCCTCGCCCACCTTGCGGAAGGTGAGTTCGCGCAGGCGACCGATCTCGCGCAGCACCGCGCTGTCGGACGCGCCCTTGAACAACAGGATCTGCTTGCCGTCGTTGAGGTCGGCGAGTTTTTCAGCCTGCGCCTGCAGCTCGGCCACCACACGTTCGGTCGGCTCCGGATGCGCCAGCGGCGCCTGGCCGCCAAAGATCAGGCCGCGATGACGCCCCACGCGGTACACGTGGCGACGCATCAACTTGGCCGCGCGCTTCGTCGAATCGCCGCTGTGCTGCTCGAGTTCGTCGGCCGACACCAACTGGCCCACGCTGAAACCGATGCGGCGGCTGGTGGGTGAAATCGCTTCGCGCGGCAGCATCGCCGTGCTGAGCGGCTTGGCCAGCATCGACAAGCCATAGAACATGGCGGAATTGCGCGCGGCGACGTGGATCGGCAGCACCGGCGCACGGCTGCGCTGCGACAGGCGCGCAAATCCATCGGACCAGCGTCCGTCGCTCACGCCCGACGGACTCACGCGCGACACTTCGCCCGCGGGGAAAACGATCAAGGCCTCGCCGTTGTCGAGCGCACGATAAATGTCGCGCATGCGCGAGGCGGCGCCCTTGCCGAACACATCGACCGGCAGCAACAACTTGTGCAGCGGCGGGATCGACATCAGCCAGTCGTTGGCGAGGATGCGCACATCGCTGC
This sequence comes from Dyella sp. 01N36, assembly GCF_056399745.1. Lineage (NCBI taxonomy): Bacteria > Pseudomonadati > Pseudomonadota > Gammaproteobacteria > Lysobacterales > Rhodanobacteraceae > Dyella > Dyella sp. 01N36. The sequence continues at coordinate 79 of NZ_JBFTRY010000069.1, read as the reverse complement.
GCACCGAGCCGACCATCTGCAGCAGGGTCAGCGCATCGATCATGCCCAAGGGATGGTTGGCGACGATCAGCACGCCGCC
>NZ_JBFTRY010000068.1:0-17828 GCF_056399745.1 Dyella sp. 01N36 | reverse complement strand
AATCTACGCGGCCGGCGAAGCGCCGATCGCGGGCGCCGATGGCCGTGCCCTGGCTCGTGCCGTGCGCGCACGCGGCAAGGTCGATCCGGTGCTGATCGATCATCCGCGCGATTTCAAGGAAACGCTGCCCGCGCTGCTGCGCGACGGCGATCTGTTGCTGCTGCTCGGCGCCGGCGATATCGGCGCGGCGGCGGTGGAACTGGCCAATGCTGGCCATTTGAGGACCCACAAGTGAGCAAGACGATTACCGATCCCGCACAGTTTGGCCGCGTCGCCGTTGTCATGGGTGGCAGCTCGGCCGAGCGCGAGGTCTCGCTGGATTCCGGTCGCAACGTGCTCGCGGCGCTGCAGGCGCGCGGCGTCGATGCGCATGCCATCGACGGCATTCCGGCCCTGCTCGATGCCGTACGTGCCGGTCACTTCGCCCGCGTGTTCAATATTCTCCACGGCGGTGGCGGCGAGAACGGCGAGCTGCAGGGCGCGCTGCAGTCGCTGCGTGTGCCATTCACTGGTTCGGGCGTGCTGGGTTCCGCGCTGTCGCTGGACAAGATCCGCGCCAAGCTGGTGTGGCAGGCGATCGGACTGCCCACGCCGAAGTTCAAGGCGCTGCCGCGCGGTGCCGATGTGCATGCCGCTGCGCGCGAGATTGGTTTCCCGTTGATCGTGAAGCCCGCCTGGGAAGGCTCCAGCGTCGGCGTGACGCGCGTGTTCGACGAAAGCGGCCTCGATGCCGCCGTCGAGCTGGCGCAGAAGTATCCCGGCGACATGTTGATGGAAACGCTGATCGAAGGTGGCGAGTACACCGTCGGCGTCCTCGATCGCCAGGTGCTGGCCACGATCAACATCGTGCCCAAGGGCGAGTACTACGACTACAACGCCAAGTACATCGCKGAAGACACCCAGTACATCTGCCCGGGTCTGCGCGGCGACGACGAGCGCGAGATGCAGGAGCTGGCGCTGCGTGCGTTTGACGCGCTGGCCTGCTCGGGCTGGGGCCGCGTGGACGTGATGCGCGACAAGCAGGGCCGCAACTGGCTGCTGGAAGTGAACACCGCGCCGGGCATGACCTCGCATTCGCTGGTGCCCAAGGCGGCCGCCGTCGCCGGCATCGACTACCAGACGCTGTGCTGGCGCGTGCTGGAAACGAGCTTCCGGGAGGGCGTGTGAGGGGAACCGTCCGCCTCGTTGCCTGGGTTTTGGCCATCGCGCTCGTGGCGCTGCCGATCGTCGGCGTGCTGCGCGGATGGTTTGCGGCCAATCGTTGGCCGGTGACCCAGTTGATGGTGCAAGCCGAGTTCAAGCATGTCACCGAGGATTCGCTCCGTTCGGTGGTCATGCCGCGCCTCGGCAAAGGGTTCTTCGCGCTCGATCTCGATGGTGTACAGAAAGCCGTGGCCGCGCTGCCGTGGGTGGAGTCGGTGGAGGCGCGCAAGCGCTGGCCCGACACGTTGATCCTGCGCATCTACGAGCGCCAGCCGTTTGCGCGCTGGAACGAGAAGCAGCTGATCAGCCGCCAGGGCCTGGTGTTCGACGTGCCGGACGTGTCGGCCAACAGCGATCTGCCGGATCTGCGCGGACCGGATGCGCGCCTGGCCGAAGTGGTGAGCTTCTACGCGGAAACGCAGAAGGCCTTCGCCAATACCAAATTGAAAATCACCGGCGTCTCGCTCACCGAGCGTGGCAGCTGGAGTCTCACCACGAGCAGCGGTGCACAGATCGTCATCGGCGATCGCGAGCAGGCGGGCCGTCGCCTGCGCCGTTTCCTCGATGTCTACCCACAACTGATGGCGGGCCACTCCGAGGGCTTCGCCTATGCCGATCTTCGATACACCAATGGATTTGCCGTTCGATGGCCGCCCCAGGCGAACACCGTGAACGCTGGAGGCTCACCCCGCACATGAAGACCAAGAACGACAAGCAGCTAGTCGTCGGCCTCGACATCGGCACCTCGAAAGTGGTGGCGATCGTGGGCGAGTACGAGCCTGGCGAACCGATCGAAGTGATCGGCATCGGCACGCACGTGTCGCGCGGCATGAAGCGCGGCTCGGTGGTGGATATCGAATCGACCGTGCACTCCATCCAGCGCGCGGTGGAAGAGGCCGAGCTGATGGCAGGCTGCGATATCCGCTCGGTCTACGCCTCGATCTCCGGCAGCCACCTGGAAACCAAGAACTCGCACGGCACCGCGCCGATCCGCGATCGCGAAGTGACCCCGGGCGACCTGGAGCAAGTGCTCGAAGCCGCCAGCGCCGTGGCGATCCCGGCGGACCGCAAGGTCCTCTATAAGGAGTCGCAGGAATATCGCATCGACGGCCAGGATGGCATCCGCTCGCCGGTCGGCATGAGCGGCGTGCGCCTGGAAGCGAGCGTGCACTTGGTCACCGGCGCTGCCGCGGCGGTGCAGAACATCAGCAAATGCATCCAGCGCTGCGGTCTCACGGTGGACGAGCTGGTCCCGTCGGCGGTCGCCAGTGCCAAGTCGGTGCTGACGGATGACGAACGCGAGCTGGGCGTGTGCCTGGTCGACATCGGCGCCGGCACCACTGACATCGCCATCTATACACAGGGCGCGATCCGTTACACCAAGTCGCTGCCGGTGGGCGGCGACCAGGTGACCAACGACATCGCCTATGGCGTGCATACGCCGACCGCGCATGCCGAAGAGATCAAGATCAAGTACGCCTGCGCGCTGGCGCAGCTGGCGCATGCCGAGGAAACCATCCAGGTGCCGAGCGTGGGCGATCGTCCGCCGCGCCGTCTCGCACGCCAGTCGCTGGCCCAGTCGGTGCAGGCGCGCTACGAGGAAATCTTCGAGATGGTGCAGGACGAGCTGCGCCGCTCCGGCTACGAAAGCCTGGTGGCGGCCGGCGTGGTGCTCACCGGCGGCGCGTCGCGCATGGAAGGTGCGCTCGAGCTGGCCGAGGAGATCTTCCACAAGATGGTGCGCATCGGCGTGCCGCAGCACGTGAGCGGCCTGGGCGAGGTCGTCGCCAATCCGCTGCATTCCACCGGCGTGGGCCTGCTGTTGCATGGCTCGCGCTCGGGCGGCATGCGCGTCAGCGGACCCAGCGGCGGCAGCGTGGGCGGCCTGGTGGACAAGTTGCGCGGTTGGATTACCAAGAATTTTTGATTTGGGCAGGGCATGAGGCCTGGCCCAGGACGAATGGATGTTCGTCCGCCACCTCGGGGCGACAGGAATGTCAGCACCCGCGGTTACAACGACAACGATGCTCTACGGAGGACGGGAAATGTTTGAACTCATCGAAAAACTCGCACCCAATGCAGTAATCAAGGTCATCGGCGTGGGCGGCGGCGGCGGAAATGCCGTGGCACACATGCTTAATGCAAACATCGAAGGCGTCGAGTTCGTCGTCGCCAATACCGATTCGCAGGCCATGAAGAGCTGCGGCTCGCGTACGCACCTGCAGCTGGGCGCCAATGTCACCAAGGGACTGGGTGCCGGCGCCAATCCGGAAGTGGGCCGCCAGGCCGCACTGGAAGACCGCGAGCGCATCGAGGAAATGCTCGAAGGCGCGGACATGGTGTTCATTACCGCCGGCATGGGTGGTGGTACCGGCACGGGCGCCGCCCCGGTCGTGGCCCAGCTCGCCAAGGAAAAGGGCATCCTCACCGTCGCGGTGGTTACCAAGCCGTTCCCGTTCGAAGGTCGCCGCCGCATGCAGGTCGCCGCCAAGGGCATCGAGGATCTGTCGCAGCACGTCGACTCGCTGATCACCGTGCCGAACGAGAAGCTGCTGTCGGTGCTCGGTCGCGAAGTGACGCTGCTTAATGCGTTCAAGGCCGCCAACGACGTGCTGCTGGGCGCCGTGCAGGGCATCGCCGACCTGATCACCGCCCCGGGCCTGATCAACGTCGACTTTGCCGACGTGCGTACCGTGATGTCCGAGATGGGCATGGCGATGATGGGTTCGGGCACCGCCCGTGGCGACGACCGCGCCCAGGCTGCCGCCGAGGCCGCCATCAACAACCCGCTGCTGGAAGACGTCAATCTCAACGGCGCCTGCGGCATCCTGGTCAACGTCACGGCCGGTCCCAACCTGACCATGCGCGAATTTGACGAGATCGGTCGCATCATCCATGACTTCGCCAGCGAAGACGCCACCGTGGTGATGGGCACCTCGCTCGATGCGGAAATGCAGGACGACGTGCGCGTCACGGTCGTGGCCACCGGCCTCAACCGCGCCACCGCCGCCCGTCAGCCGCAGCGCCCGGTGATTGCCCAGCAGGTGGAGATGCGCCAGCGTCCGCGTCCTGTCGTGCTGCGTACCGGCACCGGCAACGAAGTGGTCGACTACGCCCAGCCGGAGGTCACCACCACCAGCCGCGTCGAGACCGGTGGCCCGGCCAAGAGCGCCGACCCCAGCTTCGATTACCTGGACATTCCGGCGTTCCTGCGTCGTCAGGCGGACTGAACAAGCTGACTGGGCAAATAATTTGAAGAAAAATTGAACAAATCGCCGGTTTCACTTGTCAGTAACGAATCGCGCATGGGATCCGCCTCGGCGGAACCCTTGCCCGAGTCCGCTTTTCCGCCCTTCGGGGCGGGAGGTGGCTTGACTGACGGCGTTCCGGTGCTCGTTCTTGAGTAGTAGGGCCATGCCTCACGGATGAGCATGACCGGCCAGGATGGATTCCTGGCTTGGTCCGACGCCCCGAAACCGGATCCCGTCCCGGTTCGGGGCGTTGCGCTTCAGTTAAGTCATTGAAAGTACTTGGATAAGTGCTGCGCACCCCACGAACGGAAATCGTTCGTGAATGAAAGGAGCATGAAAGGGTGAACAGTGTGTGTGGCGCGGATCGCCTTTTCACAGGTTAAGACTGTGTTAGCATCCGTTCCCTAAATTGGCTGCTGCCCCTTACAGGTACCAAAAAAATGATCAAGCAGCGTACGCTCAAGAACATCATTCGCGCCACCGGCGTCGGTCTGCATACCGGCGACAAGGTGTATATGACGCTTCGCCCCGCTGCCCCCAATACGGGCATCGTGTTCCGCCGTACCGATCTCAATCCGCCGGTCGAAATCTACGCACGCCCCGACAACGTCGGCGACACGCGTCTTTCGACCACGCTCGTCAATGGCGAAGTCCGCGTTTCGACGGTGGAGCATCTGCTCTCGGCGATGGCGGGCCTCGGCATCGACAATGCCTATGTCGACCTGTCCGCTCCGGAAGTGCCGATCATGGACGGCAGCGCCGGTCCCTTCGTGTTCCTGCTGCAGTCGGCCGGCATCGAAGAGCAGAACGTCGCCAAGCGCTTTATCCGCATCAAGAAGCCGATCAAGGTGCAGGACGGCGACAAGTGGGCGAGCTTTGAGCCGTTCGAAGGCTTCAAGGTCGGTTTCTCGATCGAGTTCAACCACCCGATCATCAGCAAGCGCACCTCGCGTGCCGAAATCGATTTCTCCACCACCTCTTTCGTGAAGGAAGTGAGCCGCGCTCGCACCTTCGGTTTCATGCGCGACATCGAAATGCTGCGCGAACACAACCTCGCGCTCGGCGGCTCGATGGACAACGCCGTGGTGCTCGACGACTACCGCGTGCTCAACGAAGACGGCCTGCGTTACGAGGACGAGTTCGTCAAGCACAAGATCCTCGACGCGATCGGCGATCTCTACCTGCTCGGCCACAGCCTGGTCGGCGCCTACTACGCCCACAAGTCGGGCCACGAGCTCAACAACAAGCTCCTGCGCACCCTGATGGCCGACGCCACGGCCTGGGAAGAGGTCAGCTTCGCGGACGATCCGGCCACCTCGCCGATCTCCTACGCCCACCCGGCACAGGCGATCTGATCGCCTCGCGATCGGCTAAGTCCCCGACAAACCTGAACAAACTGAACGGCCGCGTCCCAGGGACGCGGCCGTTCGTTTTGTGATATACCTCGCGCCTTCTATTGGCAGCTGTTCACGTACTGATGACATCAGGGTCTATCGGGTCCGTGGGGGCGTGGTATAAACCCATGAGCACCGACCCCAGGGCCGGTGCCTGGGAAGTGCGTCAATGGAGTAGCAAGCCGGAACCCGGCGTCAGGGGGTTTCGTCGGATCGGGAATCAGAAACTTCGGCGATGGACGCCAACTCGAGGAACAGTTCCCGCAATTCGGGGTCTGTGGTTGAGGCTGCGGCGGCTCTCAAGTGAGAGGCCGCAGCTGGCGAAAGCGGTTTTGACCGATCCGGCACGATTTCTGTCGGTGGTTGGGGGGCCACTTTCACGGTGACTGAACTGGCGTACGTGCCTACGGCACGTGCGGTCGAGAGGATTTGCGCCTGGAGCAGGCGCAGCCTGGCGGCCAGAGCCGGCGAGGGAGCCAGAAAAACGAGGCGTCCGTCTTTCAGGTTGGCGAAGCGAACCTGTTCGCGGAGTGGTGACGGTAACGTCTGGCGCAGTGCACGATCCAAGGCATCAAGCTCACGGGCTTTGCGGGCCAGTGAGGCAATCGGGCCGTAATCGGTAATGGCTTTGAGGCCGGAACCGGAGCGGCGATAAGGCTTTGAGTCATCGCGCTGCATGGATGCCGACATCTTCTGACGTAGAACAATATGCAAATCATACTTGTGTCCCGCACCAAAAAGGTGCCGAAAACCTGGAACCTCGCCGATCGACGCCTGCGCTGGCGCCTGTTTGCGGTGGCTGCCGCTGGCGTACTCGCCTGTGCGGGTCTGGGTGGCGCCGTGGCCATGGCGGTGGCCAGTCCGCATGACCGGGCGCTGGCGGAAATTCGCCGCCTTCGGCAACAGGTGCAGCAGCAGAACGCGCAGCTGGGCGGGGTACGCAAGGACGCTCAGCGCGATATCGACGCGCTGGCGGTCAAGCTGGGCCAGTTGCAGGCGCAGTCCACCCGTTTGAATGCCCTGGGCGAGCGCCTGACCCAGGTCGGCAAGCTGGACGATGGCGAATTCAATTTCGACGAGCAGCCGGCGGTCGGCGGTGAGGAAGACAGCGCGGACAGCGGTTACTCGTTGCCGCAGAACCTGGACATCAGCATCAACCAGCTGGCCAGTCAGTTCGACAGCCAGCAGGCGCAGCTTTCGGCCCTGCAGAGTCTGCTGCTGGACGCAAAGATCGAGTCCAATCTCAAGCCCACCGGGATGCCGGTCGAAGGCTATATCTCCTCTTATTTCGGTGGTCGCCCGGACCCGTTCAGCGGTCATAGCGCCTACCACACGGGTCTGGACATCTCGGCGCCCAAGGGCACGCCGGTCCACGCGGTGGCCGAGGGCATGGTCACCTACGCCGGCGAGCGCACGGGTTACGGTGAGGTCATCGAGATCGACCACGGCAATGGCTACATGACCCGCTACGCCCACAACAGCAGGCTGGAGGTCAGCCCGGGCCAGCGCGTCCACGTTGGCGACGTGGTCTCCGAGGCCGGTTCCACCGGTCGTTCCACCGGTTCCCATGTGCATTTCGAGGTCTGGTACAAGGGCCGCGTGGTCAATCCGCTGGCCTTTGTGAAGAACCATCGCTGAGCGCGCCCATAAGGGTGGCTGAGGCCGCCCTTGAAAGCTTTCTGGCGTGCCGCCACTCCATGAACGGGACGATGATCGGGGGAGTCTGCGGCGTACCCGCAAGGGAATGCTGTGTCTCGGTGCCGGCCGATGCCTGTAGTGACGCGCCGTTTGGGATAGCCCGCCGACCCTAGTATCATCAATCCTTTCGTCCTGCCTGGATTTGCCCGGCAGGCCGTTCATGAATCTTAGATCCGGAAGATCGATGCTCAATCGTGCCCTGACGAGCCTTTTTGGCAGCCGCAACGAACGTGTGCTGCGCCAGCTCTCCAAAAATGTTGCGCGCATCAATGCGTTGGAACCCGAGTTCGAGAAGCTGAGCGACGAGGCGCTGCGCGCCAAGACGGACGAGTTCAAGCAGCGCGTCGCCGGCGGCGAGGCGCTGGACAAGCTGCTGCCGGAAGCCTTTGCCGTTGTGCGTGAGGGCGCCAAGCGCGTGCTCGGCATGCGCCACTACGACGTGCAGCTGATCGGCGGCATGGTGCTGCATTCGGGTCGGATCGCCGAAATGCGCACGGGCGAGGGCAAGACCCTGGTCGGTACGCTGCCGGTCTACCTCAACGCCCTCGAAGGCAAGGGCGTGCACGTCGTCACCGTGAACGACTACCTCGCTCGCCGCGACTCGGCGCAGATGGGCAAGCTGTACGGCTTCCTCGGACTGAGCACGGGCGTGGTGTGGCCGGGCATGGATCACTCCGACAAGCACGTGGCTTATTCGGCCGACATCACCTACGGCACCAACAACGAATTCGGTTTCGACTACCTGCGCGACAACATGGCGCTCAGCAAGGACCAGCGCTACCAGCGCGGCCTGCACTACGCCATCGTCGACGAAGTCGACTCCATCCTGATCGACGAAGCGCGCACGCCGCTGATTATTTCCGGCCCGGCCGAAGATTCCCCGCAGCTGTATCTGGCGGTGAACAAGATCGTGCCGAAGATGATCCGCCAGGAGAAGGAAGACACCGCCGGCGATTATTTCGTCGACGAAAAGCAGAAGCAGGTGCATCTGTCCGAAGAGGGCATGTCGCACGCTGACGAACTGCTGCGCCAGGCCGGCGTGATCGACGCGGACAGCGGCCTGTACGATTCGAAGAACCTGGCCGTCGTGCATCACTTGAATGCCGCGTTGCGCGCCAATGCGATCTATCACCGCGACGTCGACTACATCGTGCGCGATGGCGAAGTGATCATCGTCGATGAGTTCACTGGCCGTACGCTGGCGGGCCGTCGCTGGTCCGATGGCCTGCACCAGGCGGTGGAAGCGAAGGAAGGCGTGCCGATCCAGCGCGAGAACCAGACGCTCGCCACGATCACCTTCCAGAACCTGTTCCGCATGTACAAGAAGCTGGCCGGCATGACCGGTACGGCCGATACGGAAGCCTACGAATTCCAGCAGATCTACGGCCTGGAAGTGGTGGTGATCCCCACCCACAAGCCGATGATCCGCCAGGACAACGCCGACATGGTCTTCCTTGGCCAGCAGGCCAAGTACCGCGCGGTGATCGAGGACATCAAGGATTGCCACAAGCGCGGACAGCCGGTGCTGGTAGGCACCACCTCGATCGAAGTGTCCGAGTTGCTGTCGGACCTGCTGCGCAAGGAAAAGATCGCGCACGAGGTGCTCAACGCCAAGCAGCATGAGCGCGAAGCGCACATCGTGGCGCAGGCCGGTGCGCCGGGTTCCGTCACCATCGCCACCAACATGGCCGGTCGCGGTACCGACATCGTGCTGGGCGGCAGCCTGGAAGCGGCGCTTGCGCTGCTGCCGGAAGACGCCAGCGACGCCGACCGCACCAAGGCCAAGGCCGAGTGGAAGAAGCTGCACGAGAAGGTGCTCGCTGCCGGTGGCCTGCACATCGTGGGTACCGAGCGTCACGAATCGCGTCGTATCGACAACCAGTTGCGCGGTCGTTCGGGCCGTCAGGGCGATCCGGGTTCATCGCGCTTCTACCTGTCGCTGGAAGACAACCTGCTGCGCATCTTCGCGGGCGACTGGGTCGGTCGCTGGATGCGCATGTTCGGCATGAAGGAAGAAGATGCGCTGGAAGACCGCATGGTCAGCCGCCAGATCGAAAAGGCGCAGCGCAAGGTCGAGCAGCACAACTTCGACATCCGCAAGCACCTGCTGGAGTWCGACGACGTYGCCAACGACCAGCGCAAGGTGATCTACGCCCAGCGCGACGAACTGCTGGTGGTGGACGATGTGTCCGACACGATCGCCGACATCCGCGACGATGTGGTGACCGAACTGGTGCGTCGCCACGTGCCGGCCGACAGCATCGACGAGCAGTGGGATATCGCAGGTCTGGATCGCGAGCTGGAAAGCGAGTTCGGCCTGTCGATCGATCTGAAGGCCTGGATCGATCAGCAGCATGAGATCGACGACAAGATGATCCTGGAGCACGTGCGCCAGGCGGTCGAGCAGCTGTTCAAGGCCAAGGAACAGCAGACCGGCGTGGAGACCATGCGCCAGCTTGAAAAGCACATCATGCTGAGCGTGGTGGACAACGCCTGGAAGGAACACCTGGCGAGCATGGATTACCTGCGTCAAGGCATCTATCTGCGCGGCTATGCGCAGAAGCAGCCCAAGCAGGAGTTCAAGCGCGAATCGTTCGAGCTGTTCTCCAGCATGCTCGACCGCATCAAGGCAGAAGTGGTGCAGATGCTGGCGCGCGTGCGCGTGCGCAGCGAGGAAGAAGTCGCCGCGATGGAAGCCGAGCAGCAGCGCCTGGCCGACCGCCTGCAACGCCAGATGCTGGCGAGCGGTGGTGGTGCGCCGGTGGGTGCGCTGGGCATGGATGCCGAGGCGGTGGCCGCCGGCAGCATGGCCGCGCCGGCCCGTACGTCCGATCAGGACGGGCCGCGCGTCGGCCGCAATGATCCTTGCCCCTGCGGCTCTGGCAAGAAGTACAAGCATTGCCACGGTCAGCTCAGCTGATAAACAAAAACCCCGCGAAAGCGGGGTTTTTTCTGCTCAGGATTGTCTTGCTTGTCTGTGGGAGCGCACCCTGTGCGCGACAGCCAACGGAGCAATGAACATCACGACGCCGCAGTCGCGCACAGGGTGCGCTCCCGCAACGCTCAATCCCCGTCAGGAACCTTCTTTCGATAAGGCTCGGCATTGACGGTGATGTATTGCGGTTCTTCGGTGTCCAGGCGCATCGCCGTGAGCTGTCCGCCCCAGACGCAACCCGTATCGATCGCGTAGATGCCGATGCCCGCGAAACGGCCCAGCGCCGACCAGTGGCCGCAGACGATGCGCGTCTCGCGCCGGCGCATGCCGGGCACTTCGAACCACGGATACATGCCGGGCTTTTGCGTGCCGGGCACACCTTTGCTTTCGAAGTCGATGCGGCCCTGGATGTCGCAGTAACGCATGCGCGTGAGCGTATTGATCGATGCGCGCATGCGTTCGACGCCTTGCAGGCGGCTGTTCCATGCGGCGGGGCGATTGCCGAACAGATTCTTCAGCAGGCGCGGATGGCGCGGGCCACCCAGTTCGCGCTCGATCTCCTGCGCCGAGCGCTGGGCTTGGCGTAGCGTCCACATGGGCGCCAGGCCCGCATGCACCATCGTCCAGTTGAGCTGCTCGTCGTGATGCAGCAGTTTCTGCGAGCGCAGCCATTCCAGCAGCACCGGCGCGTCGTCGGCAAACAGCACTTCGCGCAGTTCCGGATTCACCTTGGACTGCGCTTCAGGGCGGCGCTGGCCGATCGCCAGCAGGCTGAGATCGTGGTTGCCGAGTGTGACGACCGATTGCTCGCGCAGGCTGTGGATCAGCCGCAGCGTCTGCAGCGACTGTCCGCCGCGATTGACCAGGTCGCCGCAAAACCACAGTTTGTCCACCGAGGGATCGAAGCGGATCTTGTCGAGCAGGCGTACAAGTTCGGGATGACAGCCCTGCACGTCACCGATTGCGTACGTAGCCATCAGTGCAGGGTACGTGGAATCGACAGGGTGAACGGCGGGATCGCCGCTTCGAAGTGGGTGCCGTCATCGGCCAGCATTTGATAGCTGCCCTGCATGATGCCCACCGAGGTCTCCAGTACCGCGCCCGAGGTGTATTCGTATTCGTCGCCGGGACGGATCCACGGCTGCTCGCCCACCACGCCTTCACCCGTGACTTCTTCGACCTTGCCATTGGCGTCGGTGATGACCCAGTGACGCGTCAACAGGCGCGCGGCGATATCGCCAGCGTTGTGCAGGGTGATCGTGTAGGCGAAAACGTAGCGGTTGTCGCCGGGACGAGATTGGTCGGGGACAAAGCGGGGTTCGACCTGCACGTCGATCGTGTAGGAAGATCTTTCATTCATGGCCCGATTGTACGGGTTGTCGGGGCGCATGGGTAAAGCTGCAGGCCACTCGATGGCATCGGGGGCCATCGAGCGACGGGTCGCGTATCAACCGTGCGGAACACGGGCGAGACGGACGTAGTCCTGGGGTGAAAGTGTTTCGGCGCGGGCCTTGGGGTCCACGTCGGCGGCCATGATGGCGCTGGAGTCCATCACGTTCTTCAGGGCATTGTTCAGCGTTTTGCGGCGCTGCGCGAAAGCGGCCTTCACAATGGCATGAATGCGCTCGGGATCGGCATCGGGCAACTGATCGGGACCCAGCGGCACCAGTCGCACCACGGCCGAGTCCACCTTCGGCGGCGGCCGGAAGGCGCCCGGCGGCACCACGAACAGCGGCTCGACGCGGCAGACCAGCTGCAACATCACGGACAGACGTCCATAGACTTTGCTGCCGGGTTCCGCGGCCATGCGATCGACCACTTCCTTCTGCAGCATGAAGTGCATGTCCTGGATCGCGGCGGCGTGCTCCACGCAATGGAACAGGATGGGGCTGGAGATGTAGTACGGCAGGTTGCCGGCAACGCGCAGCCGTTCCACGCCATGGCGATGGGCAAGCGCGGTGATGTCCACCTTCAGCACGTCCGAATGGATGATGCTGAGCTCGCCGACGCTGGCGGCACGCGCCTGCAGGCCGGGGATCAGATCCGTATCCAGCTCGATCGCGGTGAGCTTGCCGGCCGCCGCGAGCAGCGGCAGCGTGAGCGCGCCCTCACCGGGGCCGATCTCCACCACGAAATCATCCGCACGCGGCGAGATGGCGCTGACGATGCGCTCGATATAGCGCTTCTCGTGCAGGAAGTGCTGGCCGAAACTTTTCTTGGGGCGGGCGTTCATGCTTGTCCTTGCGCGATGTCGCGGCGTCGTGCCACGAGCTCAAGCGCCATCTTTGTTGCTGCAATAAGGCTGGCCGGATCCGCGCGACCGGTGCCGGCCAGATCAAGCGCCGTGCCATGGTCGACGGAGGTGCGGATAAAAGGCAGGCCAAGCGTGAGGTTCACCGTGCGGTCGAACGCTTCGCTCTTGAGCACCGGCAGCGCCTGGTCGTGATACATCGCCAGCACCGCGTCGTAGCGCCCGCGCAGCGCCGGCACAAAGGCGGTATCGGCGGGCAGCGGGCCCAGCAGCTGCATGCCTTCGGCGCGCAGCGCTTCAAGCGTGGGGATGATGGTGTCCAGTTCCTCGCGACCGAGGTGACCGCCTTCGCCGGCATGCGGATTGAGTCCAAGCACGGCGATGCGCGGCTCGGCCAGGCCGAACTTTTCACGCAGCTCGCGATGCACGATGCGCAGCACGCGCACCAGCGCCTCACTGGTGATCGCGGCGGGTACGGCCGACAGCGGCAGATGCGTGGTGGCCAGCGACACCCGCAGCTCCGGGCTGGCCAGCATCATGACTACCTCGGCGCCCGCGCGTTCGGCGAAGAATTCGGTGTGGCCGCTGAAGGGTATGCCGGCTTCGTTGATCGAGGCCTTCTGGAGCGGCGCGGTGACGATGGCGGCGTAGCGACCCTGCAGGCAGCCATCGGCCGCCTCAGCCAAGGTGGCGAGCACGTGCTGCGCATTGGCAGGATCGGGCGTGCCCGGTGTCTCGGTGGCGCCGAGCGCGATGTGGTGGACGCGCAATTGGCCGGGCTGGCGCTCGACGATGTCGCTGCCGTCGTCGTCGATCAGCTCGACCGTTTGCCCGCAGCGCCGGGCTGCGCGTTCAAGCAGGCCGCGATCGGTCACCGCAACGAAATTGGCCGCCAGCGGAGTGGCGGCCAATCGGATGACAAGCTCGGGACCGATCCCCGCTGGCTCACCTGCGGTGATGGCCAGTCGGGGCAGGGTCTGGGTCTTCAATGCGACCTCAGGACGACTTTTCGGGCTGCGGCGCGTTGGGGTCACGCAGCTCGGGCACCAGGATGTTCACATAGGCGCCGGAACGCATGTCGCGCAGGTAATCCTCATAGGCCTGCTCGGCCTTGCGGTTGCCGATCGCCTGGCGTGCCTGGTTGCGCGACAACTCATCGGTACGGTCGCTCTGGCGGGTGCCCAGGCGCTCGAGGATGTGCCAGCCCGCTTCGCTCTGGAACGGCGGGGACACCTGATTGTCCTTCAGCTCGCCCAGGTGCTGGGCAATGGTCGAGCCCCAGTCGTTCTGCATGAACCAGCCCATGTCGCCGCCATTGTTGGCGGTGGTGTCGTCCTTGGAGTTTTCCTTCGCCAGCTTGGCGAAGTCTTCATGCTTGTTGACCAGGCGGCTGTAGATGTCCTCGGCCTTCTGGTGAGCCTGTTCGGCGGTCAGCAGTTCGCTGGGACGGATCAGGATSTGGCGGGCGTGGTATTCCTGCACCACCTGGCGGCTCGGCGCACGCTGCTCAATGAGCTTGAGAATGTGGAAGCCGGTGGGGCCGCGCATGGCCGGCGAGACATCGCCCGCCTTCATGTTGCCGACCGCATCGGCAAAAGCCGGCGGGATCTCGTCCATGCGGCGAAAGCCCAGGTCGCCGCCATCGAGCGCGTCCTGTGCATCGGAATAGCGGATGGCTGCAGCGTGGAAATCCATGCCGCCCTTGATGGCTTCGACGGCCTGGTTGGCCTTGTCCTGAGCTGCCTTGATGTCGGCGGCGGTGGCGCCGGCCGGCAGGCTCACCTGGATGTGAGCCAGGTGGACCTCACCCGCCTTGTAGGACGGACTGGCCAGCATGTTGTTGATTTCGCTGTCGGTAATGCTCACCTGGTCGCGCACCACGCTGTCATGCAGGCGCTGGGCGACGAGCTGGTCGGACAGCTGGCGGCGGAAGGCGGCAAAGCTGTTGCCGTCCGCTTCCACGGCGGCGCGCAGCTGCTCCGGCGTCATTTTGTTCTGCTGCGCCACGGCGTTCACGGCCTGGTCGACGTCCGCATCGGAGACGCGGATGCCCTGGTCGTCGGCGCGCTGCACCTGCAGCTTCATCAGGATCAGACGGTCAAGCACCTGGCGGCGCAGCACGTCGATCGGCGGCAACTGGCCGGGATTGCTGGCGTACTGCTGCTGGACCGAACGGACGGCCTCGTTCAGCTCGCTCTGCAGGATCACGCCCTCGTCCACCACCGCCACGATACGGTCGAGCGGCTGCTTGCCCTGGCCTGCGGCCTGGGGCAGCAGCTGGGCATGGGCGGGCAGGGCGGTCGCGGTGGCGACCGCGAGCAGGAACAACGCGAGAGGCTGCTTCATCAGTACGGGGCCTTCGATCGCCGTGGGCGATAGGGGAAGTTATTGATAACCAAGAATACCATTGCGGATGGCGTTTTCCGACTGGCCGGTGAAGCCGCCCATGCCCTTGAACTCCACCTCGAACATGATCGCCGTGTTGGCCGAGCCAAGCGTGGTGGTGTAGTCGTAGGTATTGACGTAATGGCGGCCGACCAGGCGCAGGGCCACGCAGCAGCTGTCGTACTCCACGCCGGCCAGGGCCTCCACGGTCTTCTTGTCGAGCACCGAGTAGGTCCAGTGGCCGATCAGGCGCCAGCGGTCGGAGACGGGATAGACAATCGAAGCGTCGTATTGTTCCAGCAGGGGCAGTTCCGTGCCGGGGGTGCGACGGTAGCGGTAGGAGAAATTGAGGATGCCGTCGGTCTTGATGCGCTTTTGCAGCGTGATGGCGCCCAGGTCCGTGAGATCCAGATTCGGGTTCCACTGGTACTGCGACATCAACTTCCAGTCGTCATTGAGCTGGGTGGTGAGGTCGATGATGTAGTCGGAGCCGGACCAGTTGGTGGGTGCCGGAGCCGTGTTGTTGGTGGTGGGGATCTGCACCCGCTGCTGGGTGAAATAGCGGATCTGGCCGAAGCTCGCCGACAGGCGCTCCACGCCGTTGTCGTCCAGCAAGCGCGAGGTCAACATGGCGCTGAGATTGTTCGCGTTCTCCTGGCGGTCGGCGCCGGAGAAGGTGTTGGGCGTGAACAGCTCCCAGGTATCGAACGACATCAGGTTGGTGTCGAACAACGGCAGGTTGTTCTGGTTGCGGTACGGCACGTAGAGGTAATACAGGCGCGGCTCAAGCGTCTGCGTGTAGCCCGTGCCGAACAGCGACGTGCTGCGATCGAACACCAGGCCGCTGTCCACGCTCACGATGGGCAGTGAGCGGCTTGGCGAGTTGCTGGTGAACGGCGACGTCGTGCCGGAACTGAGTAGACCGTAATAACCGTATTGCTGCGTGTTGCCGGTGAGGTCGTAGCCCGTGTAGCGATATGCGACCCTGGGCTTTACGAACCAGGCTGCACCGCGGAAATCGGCCTGAATGTACGGATAGAGATCCAGGCGGTTGCCCTCGACGGAGTCTTCCTTGCGGAAGGCGACCGCTTCGGTATTGGCGCCCACGTCCAACCAGCGGTTGATCGGGTAGTCGACGTTGAAGGTCGCGCGCGGCCAGCGCTTGTACTGCACTGACGTGTCCGGCAGCGAGTAGTCGGCATTCTGGTAGTAGTCCGCGCCGAAGCTGGCGTTCCAGAACGCTGCGCCCCACTTGCCCGCGCCGTTGATATACGTCGACGAAGTCAGCTGGCTGGTCGTGGTCGTATAGAAGTCGTTGCCGAAGTCGCGCAGATAGTTGCGGTCCGAGGCCAGGTTGATGCCTGCGTTGAGCGACCACGGTCCGTACAGATGGGTGGAGTCGTAAAGCTTCAGCAACCAGCGATCGGTGCCCTTGGTGTTTTCCGTGCTGTCGGGATCGTTCGCGCCGTTGTCATGCGGCAGGAACTCCAGGTTCACCTGGCCCGTGCTGCCCGGTACGAGATAGCGAAACTCGCTCGCCAGCATCACGCCGCGATCGGTGTAGATGCGCGGGTCGAGCGTGGCGTCGTAGTTCGGCGCGAGGTTCAGGTAATACGGCGCGCTGATCATGAAACCCGAGCGGCTGGAGTTGCCGACGGTCGGGGTCAGGAAGCCGCTCTTGCGATCATCGTTGATCGGGAAGGTGAACGTGGGCAGCCAGAAGAACGGCACGTTGTACAAGTACATGGTGGCGTCGTGCGCCACGCCTTCGCCGGTTTCCTTGTCCATGCGGATGTCCTTCGCATGGATTTCCCACACGTGGTTGCCCACGTCGCAGGTGGAATAGGTGGCGTTGAAATAACGGCTGCGCTGGTCGTCCAGCATCTGGCCCTGGGTGGCCACGCCGTTGCCGCGATTGGTCAGCATCTGGTAGCTGACGTTGTCCGCGATCGACGTGCTCGCATCCTGGTTGCCGCGCATATGGTCGGACGACACCAGCTGGCCAACTTCTTGATAGCGCACGTTGCCGCGCGCGTCGTAGTCGGTGGTGTCGTCGCTGTAGTCGGCGACGTCGGCCTGCATGCGCTGGTCGGCGCGGTCCATTTTCACGTCGCCTTCCAGGTGATAGACGCTCTGGTTGGAGCTGTCCACGCGCTGGGCGGCGACATAGGTATTGGAGGTCTCGCGGACCGAGCTGTCCTTGCTCATGGTCGGGTCGTAGAACGACAGCATCGCGTTGGGGCGACACATGTTGTAGTTCAGCGGCCGCGTCGGGCAGCGGAACGCGCCCAGCGGGCAGTTCGACGCCGCCGGCGGCGCCACGCTCGGCGTGGTGGGGGCGCTGGGCTGGCTGGGTGCGGGTTGCGCTTCGGCTGCCGACTGGGCCTCAACCGGGCCACCGAACAAGGCAAGGGCAGCGGCGACCGCCAGCAGGCGGCGAGGGGGCAGGTGGCGCGGAGGCAGCTTGGGCGTCACGATGGCAGTCTGTCGGCTGTGAGGCTCGTAAAACTAGCAGAAAGGCCTCGTGGACGGCAGTTGGATAGCGCACGCCGGGAGAAGGATTCAGCATGAGCGAGCAGAAAACGGGCAAGAGCGACGACCAATGGCGTGCCGAGTTGACGCCGCAGCAATATGCGGTGTGCCGGTGTTCCGCCACCGAGCCGCCCTTCAGCGGCAAGTGGTACCGGCACAAGATCGCAGGCACCTACGTC
>NZ_JBFTRY010000067.1:0-17905 GCF_056399745.1 Dyella sp. 01N36 | reverse complement strand
CCTACGGAGCGGTACACCCAGGCGTGGCTGTCGCGCACAGGGTGCGCTCCCACAGACGAGCGCAACATCGAAACTGCCGTCGATATACTGCGCTTGTCCAACTTGCGCAGGGCACGTCGATGAGCTTCAAGGATCATTTCTCAGGGCATGCGTCGATCTATCGCGAGGCTCGCCCTTCTTATCCTGATGCGTTGTTTGACTGGCTCGCGCAGATCGCCCCGGCGACCGAGCTTGCCTGGGATTGCGGCTGTGGAAACGGGCAAGCCAGTGTCTCGCTTGCTGAGCGTTTTGCGCGCGTGTTTGCCAGCGATCCGAGTGCGAATCAAATCGCCAATGCAGAGGCGCGCGCGAACATCGAATACCGTGCCGAACCGTCCGAGTATTGTTCGCTACCCGATGCCAGCGCCGATCTGGTGACGATTGCTCAGGCGCTGCATTGGTTTGATTTCGATGCGTTCTATGCGGAAGTGCGGCGGGTGCTCAAACCCGGCGGCGTGATCGCCGCGTGGTCATACGCGGATTGTCATGTCACGCCTGACGTCGATGCGCTGAAGAATCGTGTGTATGTGGATCTTGTCGGCCCATATTGGCCGCCGGAACGCGATCTGGTCGATTCAGGCTATCGCACCATTCCCTTTCCGTTCGTGGAAATCGCGGCGCCGCCGTTCGAGATGTCGGTGCGCTGGAGTGTCGAACACTTCATCGCCTATTTGCGGTCGTGGTCGGCGACGCAGCGGTATGTGAAGGACAAAGGGGAAGATCCGGTCGCGATGGTGGAGGCGGAGCTTCGCGCGGCTTGGGGACAAGGTGCGCGCGAAGTGAAGTGGGACTTCTACATGCGCTGCGGGCACGTCTAGAGCGAGGTAGAAACATTCCCGCGAGCACCCGCCCCTCACCCCAACCCWCWCCCCGGAGGGGAGAGGGAGTTGACTGAGGCGTCAGATCAACTTGATCTCGCGCAATCGCTCCAGCAAATACTCATGCGAGGTAATGCTGGTGTTGTAGCGACTCGGGTTGTCCGGCGTGATCGTCTGCGGCAACGGATCGAGCACCACGTCCGGATTCGGGTGCAGGAAGTACGGCACCGAGTAGCGCGGCTTGCGGGCGTTGTCGTTCTGCGGGTTCACCACGCGGTGCGAGGTGGATGGATACACGTGGTTGGTCAGGCGCTGCAGCATGTCGCCGATGTTGACCACGATGGCGTCGCCTTCGGTGGTGATCGGCAGCCACTCGCCTTCGCGGGTGAGCACTTCCAGGCCTTCGGCGCTGGCGCCGACCAGCAAGGTGATGAAGTTGATGTCCTCGTGGGCGCCGGCGCGCACGTTCGGGATGTTTTCGTCGGTGATCGGCGGATAGTGGATCGGGCGCAGGATGGAGTTGCCCTGGTCGATCTTGTCGTCGAAGAAGTGCTCGGGCAGATCGATGTGCAGGGCCAGTGCGCGCAGTACGCGCGAGCCAAGCTGATCGAGCGCTTCGAACAAGCCGTAGCCGTTCTGCTTGAAGTCGGCGATTTCGGCCGGCCAGATGTTCGGCGGCATGACGTCGGCGAATTTCGAATCGCGCGGGATTTCGCGGCCGACGTGCCAGAACTCCTTGAGGTCGGCGAACTTGCTGTCCTTGGCCGTTTCCACCTTGTACGGCGTATAGCCGCGAGCGCCACCACTGCCGGCGATGTGGTACTTCATCTTGGTGTCGTTCGGCAGCGCGAAGAAGCGCTGGAACGAGTCGTAGGCGCCGTCGATCAGCTCGCGCGGGATGCCATGGCCGCTGATGCAGCAGAAGCCGTATTCACGGTAGGCGTTGCCCAGCTCGGCCACGAACGCGGCGCGATCGGTGTCGTAACGACGGATGTCGAGAGTCGGAACTTTCTTCATGATCTGTCCACAGGTTGTGCGTGCGGTCCACTTATCTGTCCGCCACCGCAGGGGCGGGGCACGTCGGGCCAATCCTTGGCGACCTGGGTAACAAAAACGCTTTACAGGCTCACGAACGTTCTGCCGCCGATTTTACGACACCGGCGAGCTGTTCGGCCAACTGGCGCMCTTCGGCCTCGTCGCCCGCCTCGATCGTGACGCGGACCAGGGGCTCGGTGCCGGAGGCGCGCAGCACCACGCGGCCGCGACCGGCCAGGGTCTGCTCGGTCTGGGCCAGCGCGGCGCGCACCGCCTCGCTGCCAAGGGCTTCGCGGGCGCCGTCGGCACGCACGTTGATCATGATCTGGGGCATCTTGTGCAGCCCCTGGCGGGCCACGGCTAGGTCGGCGCCGGCCAGGGCTTCGAGCACGGCCAGCGCGGACACGATGCCGTCGCCGGTGGTGGCGCGGTCCAGGCACAGGATATGGCCGGAGGTCTCGCCGCCCAGGTTGCCGCCGTGCTCCTTGAGCTGCTGCAGCACATAGCGGTCGCCCACGTTGGCGCGGATCAGCTTCACGTCGAGCTTGGCCAGCGCCAGCTGCAGGCCGTAGTTGCTCATCAGCGTGCCGACCACCGGTCCGAGCAGCAGGCCCTGGGCATGCCAGGCGTTGGCCAGCACGTAGAGAATGTCGTCGCCGTCGGCGGTCTTGCCGTGGCGGTCGACCAGTTGCAGGCGGTCGCCATCGCCGTCGAAGGCAATGCCGATATCGGCGCCCTGCTCCACTACCGCGCGCTGCAGCGACTGCGGATGGGTGGAGCCGACGTCGCGGTTGATGTTGAAGCCGTCGGGCTTGTCGCCCAGCGTGGTGACCACGGCGCCCAGCTCAGAGAACACCTTGGGCGCCACCTGGTAGGTCGCGCCGTTGGCACAGTCCAGCACGATCTTGATGCCGCGCAGGTTGAAGTCTTCCGAGACGGTGGACTTGCAGAACTCCGCGTAGCGCGTGACGGCATCGGCAATGCGAATCGCCTTGCCCAACTGCTCGGAGGGCACGGTGGCGAAGTCGAGCTCAAGCTCTTCTTCGATCGCCAGCTCTACTTCGTCGGACAGCTTCTCGCCGTTGGCGGAGAAGAACTTGATGCCGTTGTYGTGATGAGGATTATGCGAGGCGCTGATGACGATGCCTGCATCGGCGCGCAGGGAGCGCGTGAGGAAGGCGACGCCCGGCGTGGGCATGGGGCCGAGCAGCGACACATCGGCGCCTGCCGCGACCAGGCCTGCTTCGAGTGCGGACTCAAACATATAGCCGGACACGCGCGTGTCCTTGCCAATCACTACCTTCGGTCGCGGCCGGCCGTGGCGGGCGAGCACCACGCCCACGGCGCGTCCCAGCCGCAGCATGAAATCGGCGCTGATCGGCCACTGCCCCACGAGACCGCGAATACCGTCGGTTCCGAAATACTTCCGTTGCGTCATGGTCCTGCTCCTACCGGGTCGGCGCTACAAAGGCGCCAGACGTCCTGGTCTGTTTGGTTATTCGTCGTCCGGCCAACGCGGCGCGGAAGGTTTGTCGTCGCGGCGCGGCGGTGTGTCGCCGACTTGCACGGCGTTCCATACCGCCAATGCATCCACCGTGGCCGCCACATCGTGCACGCGCACCATGCGCGCGCCACGCTGCACGGCGATGACCGCGGCCGCGACCGAACCGGCCATGCGTTCGGCCGGCACCTGGCGGCCGGTCAGCGTGCCGATCATCGATTTGCGCGACATGCCCACGTAGACGCCGCTGCCAAGGCTGGCGAAACGTTCCAGCGCGCGCAGCAGCGCGAGATTGTGTTCCAGGTTCTTGCCGAAACCAAAGCCCGGGTCGACCATCACTTTGCGGCGATCGATGCCGGCAAGCTCGCAGGCGAACAGGCGATCGGTGAGGAAGCGATGCACTTCGCCCACCACGTCGTCGTACTGCGGATCGTCCTGCATGCTGCGCGGCTCGCCCAGCATATGCATCAGGCACACCGGCACCCCCAGCTCGGCCACGGCGTCCATGGCGCCCTCGCGCCGCAGCGCGTAGACGTCGTTGACCATGCCGGCGCCCGCGGCCACGGCCGCGCGCATCACTTCGGGCTTGGAGGTATCAATGGCCAGCGGCACGCCGGTGCGCGCCACCAGTTGTTGCAGCACGGGCAGCACGCGGCGCAGTTCTTCGTCCACCGGCACGTCGTCGGAACCGGGGCGGGTCGATTCGCCGCCGATATCGAGCATGTCCGCGCCCTCTTCCACCATGCGCAGGCCATGCGCAACGGCGTCATCGACCKACGCGTATTGACCACCGTCAGAGAACGAATCGGGCGTGACGTTGAGGATGCCTACCACGCGCGGACGGTCGAGCTTCAACTGGCGGCCGTTGCAGTCGAGCACGGGAGCGAACAGATCGAAAGACATGATGACTCCCAGGGGTGACCTTAGGACGCGCCGCCCAGCGGTCCCATGAACTGGCGGTAATAGCGCAGCTCGTCGATCGAATCGCGGATATCGGACAGCGCCGTATGCGCCGATTCCTTGGCAAAGCCCTTGCCGATGGCCGGCGACCAGCGGCGTGCGAGCTCCTTGAGCGTCGACACGTCCAGATTGCGGTAATGGAAGAAGCGCTCCAGGCGCGGCATCTGGCGATGCAGGAAGCGGCGGTCCTGGCAGATGGAGTTGCCACACATCGGCGATTTGCCCGGCGGCACCCATTCCTTGAGGAAGTTGAGCGTGGCCTGTTCGGCGGCCAGGTGGTCGTCGGCCGAGGCCACCACCTGTTCCCACAGACCGGAGCGGCGATGCTGGTTGCGGTTCCACGCGTCCATGCCTTCCAGGCGCTCCAAGGCGTGCCGGATCGCGAAGACCGGGCCTTCGGCCAGTACGCGAAGATCCTTGTCGGTGACGATCGTGGCGATCTCGAGGATGGAGTCGTTGTCCGTATCGAGGCCGGTCATCTCCAGATCGATCCAGATCAGATTGTCTTCGTTCGCTTGGCTCATGCGCCCTCCTGGACGCGGAGTCTAACAGCAGGTTGCGGGCCGCCACCCTGATTTTCGGCCTAGCTCTTACGCCGAACCCTCGCCGGGGGAGCGTGGAGCACGCATGAAGGCCATGCGATGATCGCTGCATGCAGACCTTCTTCTGGCACGACTACGAGACCTTCGGCGCCGACCCCTGGCGCGATCGACCCGTCCAGTTCGCGGGCATCCGCACGACCATGGAGCTGGAAATCGTGGGCGAGCCGGTGATGTTCTTCGGCAAGCCACCCCGTGAAATGCCGCCCCATCCCGACGCCTGCCTGATCACCGGCATCACGCCGCAACAGGCCGAGCGCGAGGGTTGCCTCGAGGCGGACTTCGCCGCCCGCGTGCACGAACAGCTGGCCCAGCCGGGCACCTGCGGCGTGGGCTACAACTCCCTGCGCTTCGACGACGAGATCGGGCGCCAGATGTTCTACCGCAATATGTTCGAGCCTTATGGCCGCGAATGGGAGAACGGCAACTCGCGCTGGGACCTGATCGACCTGGTGCGCATGTGCCAGGCGCTGCGACCCGAAGGCATCGAATGGCCCAGGCGCGAGGATGGCTCGCCCAGCTTCAAGCTTGAGCATCTGGCCACCGCCAACCACCTGCGGCAGGAGCGCGCGCACGACGCCTTGTCGGACGTCTACGCGCTGATCGACCTGGCGCGCCTGATCCGTGTGCGCCAGCCGCGGCTATGGGACTGGTACTTCAACCTGCGCCGCAAGCAGCGCGTGTTCGAGATGCTCGACGTGGTGGCGATGACGCCGGTGCTGCATGTGTCGTCGCGTTATCCAGCGAGCCGTCACTGCCTCGCGGTGGTGGCGCCCTTGGCGGCCCATCCGAGTCGCCCGGGGGAAATCATCGTTTACGACCTTTCCAGCGATCCGTCTGAACTGCTTGAGCTGGATGAGGATGAAATCGCGGACCGGGTGTTCACTTCGCGTGCCGATCTGCCTGAAGGTGTGGAACGCATTCCGCTGCGCACCGTGCGTGCGAATCGGGCGCCGGCGCTCGCGCCGTTGTCTACGCTCAAGGGCATGGACATGGGGCGTCTGCAGATCGACCTGGAGAAGATTCAGGCCCATCGCGACATGCTCGCTTCGGCGGATGGTCTGGCGGCCAAGCTACGTCGAGTGTTCCAGCGCGCTGCCGATCTGCCGCCCCCGGCCGATCCCGAACTCGCCTTGTACGGCGGCTTTCTGCCTGATGCCGACAAGCGCCTGCTGACCGATATCCGCGGCACGCCGCCCGAACAGCTGGGGCAACGCGCGTTTCCATTCCGCGACACGCGCTATCCGGAGCTGCTGTTCCGCTATCGGGCCCGCAACTGGCCGCACACGCTGAACTTGGACGAACAGGTGCGCTGGCAGGCGTTCTGCCGCGATCGCCTGACCAAGCCCACGCCGCTGACCAACCTCACGCTGGACGATTACTTCGCCCGCATCGCCGCCTTGCGCACCGAGCATGCGAGCGACGATAAACTCGCCATCCTCGATCAACTGCAAGCCTGGGGCGAGCAGCTCGCCGCCGACCTTGCACCCATCAGCACCTGACCACAGACACCATGGCCAACACCTATTTTTCGACTGCTACTTTTCGCTTTCTTCGATCGCTTGAAAAGAACAACAACCGCGAATGGTTCCACGCGCACAAAGACGACTACGAAACCCATGTGCGTGAGCCGTTTCTCGCCCTGATCGGCGACTTGCAGGCGCCGTTGAACAAGATCAGCAAGCATTACCGCGCCGATACGCGCAAGAACGGCGGTTCGCTGTTTCGCATTTTTCGTGACACGCGATTCTCGAACAACAAGCTGCCTTACAAATCATGGCAGGGTGCGCGGTTCTTCCATGAGCGGCGCCACGAGATCCCGGCGCCCTCGTTCTATGTGCAGATCCAGCCGGGCGACTGCTTTGCCGGCGGCGGCATGTGGCATCCGGAACCGGAGGCGCTCAAGCACATCCGCGGCTTTCTTGCCGACAATCCCGAGGCATGGAAAAAGGCCACGCGCAGCAAGACGTTCCGTGATCACTTCGAATTCTGGGGTGAATCATTGAGCCGACCGCCGCGCGGGTTTGATCCGGCGCATGAGTTGATCGATGACATCAAGCGCAAGGATTTCGCTTGTGGCGAGGGTTTTGACGAGAAGCTGGCGTGCTCGGCGGAGTTGTTGCCGTGGTTGGTGGATACTTATAAGCGGGTGGCGCCGATGATTGATTATTTGTGTGCGGCGCAGGAGTTGGAGTTTTAAGCAAGAACGGCGGACGGCGCCCGGCTTTTCTGTGGGAGCGCACCCTGTGCGGGACAAACCAACGAAGCGATACATCCAGGCGTGACTGTCGCGCACAGGGTGCGCTCCCACAGGTTTTCGCCTTGGGCTTGTGAACGACGAGCCTTGAGACGCAACCCGAAAATCCGCCGAACCGATTCAATCGACTTCGCTTAGCACCTTCAATCCCGGCCGCTGCTTCGCCAGCTTGCGCAGCAATGCCGCGAAGTTCTGCAAATCGGCATGCCACGGCGACGCTTCGCGCCAGTAGAGCGCGATCTCGCGACCTGGAGCTTGTCCTTTGAGCTTGGCGAGCACGACATTGGGCATCGAAGCCAATCGTTCGTGCGCCAGAGCCGGCACCAGCGCATAGCCTCCGCGCAATTCCACCAGCGCAGCGAGGCTTTCCAGGCTCACGTCCTGCACGTGACCGCCGCCGAGTACATCTTCGCAATGGCTTTCGGTCATCAGCGTGGCGTCGGTGGCATCGAGTTGTTCCAGGCCCACGCTGCGCTTGCCGGCCATGGCGTGGTCGGCGCGGAACATGACTTCCCAGGGTTCGAAGAACAACGGGCGCATCGCTACGCCACTAACTGGCGGGACCAGAGGAGCCAGCACCGCGTCGAGCTCGCCCTCGTTCAAGCGGCGCAGCAGGCCGCGTGGCTTGCCTTCGGAAAGACTCAGGCGCGTGCCCGGAAAATGCTGGGGAAACGGGCCGATCAGATGCGGCAGCAGATAAGGACCGAGCGAGGCGGGAACACCGAGCCGCAGCTCGCCGCCGAATGCCACCTCGCCCGCGCGTGCCACTTGCTGCAGGTGTTCCGCCGCGGCAAGCACGGCATCAATCTGTTCAAGCAAACGTTGACCGCCCGCCGTGGGCACGATGCGGCGACCGCCTCGCTCAAACAGCGGCGCACCCAGCGCCTGCTCCACTTTCTGCACCTGATGCGAGAGGCCGGACGGGCTGATGTGCATCGCACGCGCCGCGCTATTGAAGCTGCCATGGCGACGCACCGCCTGCACCAGCATCAGGTCACGAAGCGAGACTACCGATAGGTGAGAAGAAATCATCCGTGGGGTGCTTGCCTGGCCTGTGACGGGGCGAAGCATAAACGACCCTGATGGTCACCGTGACAGGATGCCTGCCTCCCCTTTGTAGGAGCGCACTTGTGCGCGACCCACCGGTGCGGTGATTCCGGAGGTATCGGTCGCCCACAAGTGGGCTCCTACAAGGGGACCGTGTCACCGGCCTTTTGTGGGAGCGCACCCTGTACGCGACAAACCAACGGAGCGGCAATCCTTGCCTGGCTTGTGACGGGGCGAAGCATAAACGACCCTGATGGTCACCGTGACAGGATGCCTGCCTCCCCCTTGTAGGAGCGCACTTGTGCGCGACCCACCGGTGCGGTGATTCCGGAGGTATCGGTCGCCCACAAGTGGGCTCCTACAAGGGGACCGTGTCACCGGCCTTTTGTGGGAGCGCACCCTGTGCGCGACAAACCAACGGAGCGGCAATCTCGATGTGCCCCTGTCGGCCACAGGGTGGCCTCCCACAAATGAAGCAGACAGTGCGCGATACCTCAGCAAGGTCTCTGTGGGAGCGCACCCTGTGCGCGACAAACCAGCGGAGCGGCAATCCCGATGTGCCCCTGTCGGCCACAGGGTGGCCTCCCACAATGACGCGAGGAGCGCCCCGTGCATCGCGCAAAAAGAAAGGGCGGCTTGCGCCGCCCTTCTCCAGTCACTGTGACGTGACTCACCGCTCTCAGGCAGTAACCGTGTCGGCCACGTCCTGGTAATCGGCGATCTGATTGAAGTTCATGTACTTGTAGATCTTSTCGCCRTTGGCATYSAGCACRCCCAYRTCCGWCATGTACTCKKCCTTGGTCGGRATRCGSCCCAGGCGCGAGCAGATCGCSGCSAGYTCRGCCGARCCCAGGTACACGTTGGAGTTCTTGCCCAGACGGTTGGGGAAGTTGCGGGTGGAGGTGGAGAACACCGTGGCACCCTCGCGCACCTGCGCCTGGTTGCCCATGCACAGCGAGCAGCCCGGCATTTCCATGCGGGCGCCGGCGATGCCGAGCACGCCGTAGTGGCCTTCCTCGGTCAGCTGCTGCTGGTCCATCTTGGTCGGCGGAGCGACCCACAGCTTGRTCGGGATRTCGCGCTTGCCTTCSAGCAGCTTSGAWGCMGCMCGGAAGTGRCCGATRTTGGTCATGCACGAACCGATGAACACTTCRTCGATGGTCGCACCGGCCACGTCGCTGAGCGTCTTCACGTCGTCCGGGTCGTTCGGGCAGGCCACGATGGGCTCATGCACGTCAGCCAGGTCGATCTCGATGACGGCGGCATATTCGGCGTCGGCATCGCGCTCCAGCAGCTGCGGGTTCGCGAGCCATGCTTCCATCGCCTTGATGCGGCGTTGCAGGCTGYGCGGATCCTTGTAGCCCTGCGCGATCATGACCTTCAGCAGCGTGATATTGCTGTTGATGTATTCGATGATCGGCGCCTTGTCCAAGTGCACCGTGCAACCGGCGGCGGAGCGCTCGGCCGAGGCATCGGACAGCTCGAACGCCTGCTCCACCTTCAGATTCGGCAGACCTTCGATCTCCAGGATGCGGCCGGAGAAGATGTTCTTCTTGCCCTGCTTGGCGACGGTGAGCAGACCGCTCTTGATCGCGTASAGCGGRATCGCRTTGACCAGGTCACGCAGGGTGACGCCCGGCTGCAGTTCGCCCTTGAAGCGAACGAGCACGGATTCGGGCATATCCAACGGCATCACACCGGTGGCGGCCGCGAAGGCCACCAGACCGGAGCCGGCCGGGAAGGAAATGCCGATCGGGAAACGCGTGTGGCTGTCGCCGCCGGTGCCGACGGTGTCSGGCAGCAGCATGCGGTTSAGCCASGAGTGGATCACGCCRTCGCCCGGRCGCAGCGARATGCCGCCACGSGTGCTGATGAAYTSCGGCAGCGTGTGGTGGGTCTTGACGTCRACCGGCTTCGGATAGGCGGCGGTGTGGCAGAACGACTGCATSACMAGGTCGGCCGAGAAGCCCAGGCAAGCCAGGTCCTTCAGCTCGTCGCGSGTCATCGGGCCGGTGGTGTCCTGCGARCCCACCGARGTCATCTTCGGYTCGCARTASGTGCCCGGGCGCAYGCCCTKGCCTTCCGGCAGGCCGMWGGCRCGGCCRACCATCTTCTGCGCCAGCGTRAAKCCCTTGCCGGTRTCGGCCGGCTGTTGCGGCAGGCGGAACAGGGTGGACACCGGCAGGCCCAGCGCTTCGCGCGCCTTGGCGGTGAGGCCGCGACCCACGATCAGCGGGATGCGGCCACCGGC
This sequence comes from Dyella sp. 01N36, assembly GCF_056399745.1. Classification (NCBI taxonomy): domain Bacteria; kingdom Pseudomonadati; phylum Pseudomonadota; class Gammaproteobacteria; order Lysobacterales; family Rhodanobacteraceae; genus Dyella; species Dyella sp. 01N36. The sequence goes on along the minus strand of NZ_JBFTRY010000067.1, from coordinate 7,398 downwards.
GCGCACTTCGTCGAACAGCACATCGGACTTGACCTGGAATTCGGCGATCACTTCACCGTTCTTCAGCGCCTTGCCTTCGTACGGACGCAGCTCAACCACGTCGCCCATGTTCATGCTGGACACGTCGAGYTCGATCGGCAGCGCGCCGGCGTCTTCCATCGTGTTGTAGAAGATCGGGGCRATCTTGCTGCCCAGGCACACGCCGCCGAAGCGCTTGTTCGGMAYGAAGGGGATRTCTTCGCCGGTAAACCACAGCACCGAGTTGGTGGCGGACTTGCGGCTGGAACCGGTACCGACCACGTCGCCGACGTAGGCCACCAGGTGGCCCTTTTCCTTCAGCGATTCGATGAAGGCGATCGGGCCCCGCTTGCCGTCTTCTTCGGGCTGGAACGGCGCGCCGTCGCGCTGGTTCTTCAGCATGGCGAGGGCATGCAGCGGGATGTCCGGACGCGTGGTGGCATCGGGTGCCGGCGACAGGTCATCGGTATTGGTTTCGCCCGGCACCTTGAACACGGTGACGGTGAGGCTTTCCGGCACTTCCGGCTTGCTGGTGAACCATTCCGCATCGGCCCAGCTCTGCAGCACGGCCTTGGCGTTGRCGTTGCCCTTGTCGGCCTTGTCCTTGACGTCGTGGAAGGCGTCGAACATCAGCAGSGTGTGCTTGAGCGCKTYGGCGGCRACGGTGCCGATCTSSGCRTCGTCSAGCAGYTCGATCAGCGGRKRGATGTTGTAGCCGCCCAGCATGGTGCCSAGCAGTTCGGTGGCCTTCTCGCGCGAGATCAGCGCGCACTTTTCGGTGCCGAACGCCACGGCTGCCAGGTACGAGGCCTTGACCTTGGCCGCATCGTCCACGCCAGCCGGCACGCGGTTGGTGATCAGGTCGACGAGGAACGTCTCTTCACCGGCGGGGGGATTCTTCAGCAGTTCGATCAGCTCGGCGGTCTGCTGGGCCGACAGCGGCAGTGCGGGGATTCCCAGCGCGGCGCGCTCGGCAACATGTTGGCGGTAGGCGTTAAGCATGTGGTCTCGTCCGGTGAACGTGGATCAAAGGGGCAGCGGGCGATGGTTTGCGCCATCGCGGCGGAGGTTCACCCGGCGGGAGAGGTTCCGCGTGGCCGCTGCCGGCGTTCGACAAGGCGCAAGGTCTTGTCGCCATGCCGTTCTTGGCGGCATCACAGCCCGCTATTTTGCCAGTCCGGCCCCAAGCGCCGCAACGCAAGACAACGCTTCCGCCTGCGTTCGAAATCTTGCAAGGCGAATGTGCGGCAATCCCCAATCGGGTCTCTTGCGCGTTTGGGCTTTTGTCCCAAACTGAATGGGAGTGCTGAACGGAGAGGATGGATTCCCCGGATTGCCAGGCCTTCTTCGCCGTCATCCCGGCGTAGGCCGGGATCCAGTAGCGTCGACTTCTGGTGGTCGCGAAAACCCAACACAGGGTCACTGGATCCCGGCCTGCGCCGGGATGACGAGCTACAAAGGCTTTGCAATTCCCCTCACGTCCCGTGCCCTAGGATCCCCAAGCTACGCGTTCGCGCGTTCGCCAGACTCACGCAACAGGAGTTAGCCCATGCTGGATTCATTCGCCACCCGCGACACCCTCACTGTCAACGGCAGCCAGTACAACTTTGCCAGCCTGGCCAAGCTCGGCCAGCGCTTTGACCTCAAGACCCTGCCCTATTCGCTCAAGATCCTCCTGGAAAATCTGTTGCGCCACGAGGACGGCGTCAATGTGACCTCGAAGGAAATCGAGGCCATCGCCAACTGGGATGCCAAGGCCGAGCCCGATACCGAGATCGCCTTCATGCCCGCCCGCGTGGTGCTGCAGGACTTTACGGGCGTGCCCTGCGTGGTCGACCTGGCCGCGATGCGCGATGCGGTGGTGAAGCTCGGCGGCGACGCCAAGCAGATCAATCCGCTGGCGCCGGCTGAGCTGGTGATCGACCACTCCGTGCAGGTCGACGTCTACGGCTCGGAATCCGCGCTGGAGAAAAACGTCGAGATCGAATTCCAGCGCAACCAGGAACGCTACGCCTTCCTGCGCTGGGGCCAGAAGGCGTTCGACAACTTCAAGGTGGTGCCGCCGCGCACGGGCATCGTGCACCAGGTGAACCTGGAGCACCTGGCCCGCGTGGTGTTCACGGCCGAGAAGGACGGCGCGCCCTGGGCCTATCCGGACACCGTGTTCGGCACCGACTCGCATACCACCATGATCAAYGGCATCGGCGTRSTSGGCTGGGGCGTGGGCGGCATCGAGGCKGAAGCSGSSATGCTGGGCCAGCCGTCGTCGATGCTGATTCCGCAGGTGGTCGGCTTCAAGCTCACCGGCAAGCTCTCGGAAGGCGTGACCGCGACCGACCTCGTGCTCACCGTCACGCAGATGCTGCGCAAGCTCGGCGTGGTGGGCAAGTTCGTGGAGTTCTTCGGCAGCGGCCTCAAGCACCTGGCGCTGGCCGACCGCGCCACCATCGGCAATATGGCGCCGGAATACGGCGCCACCTGCGGCATCTTCCCGATCGACCAGGAAGCGCTCAATTACCTGCACCTGTCCGGTCGCAGCGACGATCAGATCCGCCTGGTGGAGGCCTACGCCAAGGCGCAGGGCATGTGGCATGACGAGAACGCCATCGAGCCGCGCTTCACTACCACGCTGGAACTCAACCTGGCCGATGTGAAGCCCTCGCTCGCTGGCCCCAAGCGCCCGCAGGATCGCGTGCTGCTGGAAGGCGTGCAGAAGAGCTTCCAGGACGCCGTGGGTCCGCTCACCGCCACCCGCAAGCCGCGCAACGAAGCCACCTCGGCCTTCATTGCCGAAGGCGGCTCGGCGGCCATCGGCAACCCGGCCAACGACATCACCGACAGCGGCGTGCGCGTGGACAAGGACGGCGAGTCGTTCAAGCTGGGCGATGGTGCGGTGGTGATCGCCGCKATCACCTCGTGCACCAACACCTCCAACCCGAGCGTGATGATCGGTGCGGGCCTGGTGGCGAAAAAGGCCGCGGCCAAGGGCCTCACGGCGCAGCCCTGGGTGAAGACCTCGATCGGCCCGGGTTCCAAGGTGGTCACCGATTACCTGGAAAAGACCGGCCTGTTGAAGGAGCTGGAAAAAGTCGGCTTCTATATCGTCGGTTACGGCTGCACCACCTGCATCGGCAACTCCGGTCCGCTGCCGGTGGAAATCAGCAAGGGCATTGCCGAAGGCGATCTCGCGGTGGCGTCGGTGCTGTCGGGCAACCGCAACTTCGAAGGCCGCGTGCATCCGGAAGTGAAGATGAACTACCTGGCCTCGCCGCCGCTGGTGGTCGCCTACGCTTTGGCCGGCACGCTCAACATCGACCTCACCAAGGAACCGCTGGGCACGGGCAGTGACGGCAAGCCGGTGTATCTCAAGGACATCTGGCCGACCAACCAGGAGATCTCCGACATCGTCGGCAGCGCGCTCAATCCGGAGATGTTCGAGAAGAGCTACGCCGACGTGTTCAAGGGCGACACGCGCTGGAACCACATCGCCTCGCCCGATGGCGATGTGTACAAGTGGGACGACTCGACCTACATCAAGAACCCGCCGTACTTCGAAGGCATGAGCAAGGAACCGGGCTCAATCGAAGACGTGCACGGCGCCCGCGTGCTCGGCCTGTTCGGCGACTCCATCACTACCGACCACATCTCCCCGGCCGGCTCGATCAAGAAGGACAGCCCGGCGGGCCGTTTCCTTATCTCCAAGGGCGTGGAGCCGAAGGACTTCAACTCCTACGGTTCGCGTCGCGGCAATGACGATGTGATGGTGCGCGGCACCTTYGCCAAYRTSCGCATCAAGAACCTGATGCTCGACGGCGTCGAAGGCGGCTACACGCTGTACGTGCCGAGCGGCGAGCAGTTGGCGATCTACGATGCGGCGATGAAGTACAAGGCGGACAAGACGCCGCTGGTGGTGCTGGCCGGCAAGGAATACGGCACGGGTTCGTCGCGCGACTGGGCCGCCAAGGGCACCCTGCTGCTGGGCGTGAAAGCCGTGATCGCCGAGAGCTTCGAGCGCATCCACCGCTCCAACCTGGTGGGCATGGGCGTGCTGCCGCTGCAGTTCGAAGACGGCCAGAACGCGCAGTCGCTGGGCCTGACCGGCAAGGAGACCTTCGATATCACCGGCCTCAACGGCGGCGAATCGAAGACCGCCAAGGTCACCGCCACGGGCCTGGACGGCAAGAAGAAGGAGTTCACCGTGAGGGTGTTGCTGCTCACGCCGAAGGAACGCGAGTTCTTCCGTCACGGCGGCATCCTGCAGTATGTGCTGCGCCAGCTGGCTGGAAAGAAAGCGGCCTGATCCTCGTTGCAGGCTGCTTTTGGCAAGGAGAAAACGCCGCCGTTGGGCGGCGTTTTCTTTTAGAGGCGCATCCCCTGTGGGAGCGCACCCTGTGCGCGACAGCAACCTTGATGGTTACCGCTCCGTAGGGTTGTCGCGCACAGGGTGCGCTCCCACAGAGTGACCCAGCGATCAGCTGCCCGAGGTCCACGTGGCGGCATAACAGCGCCACTCGCGCCCCTCCTTCCGCCACGCCGTCTCCACCTGATACACACCCATCTGCGCCGGCAACAGCTTTCCGCCGCTGGTCAGGGTCACGGTGAAGCGCGCGACGTAGCGATCACCGCGCATCTCCACCTCAATCGGCCCGGTCAAGGCATGGATGGTCTCGCCGCGAAACTTGGCGGCATGCAGCAGGCCAAGGATTTGCCGCCTCTCCATCTCACCGTTGTTGCCGCTGAAATCGTCGCTCAACAAGGCGTCCAGCGACGAGGCATCGGCCTGTTCGGCCGCTCGCTCGGCGGTTTCGATGCCCTGCCGCACCCGACTTTCGTCGGGCGTGCGATGGCAGGCCGTCAGGCCGATCGCGAGGAACACGCAAAACACTGGATTTACAAGTAGTTTTTGTATCGAAGGCATGCCTTATTCTCGCTGCGGCGCGGCTTGCCGCTATACGCAAGCGTATGCTCCAATGCCGCGTCATCATCTTGCCCTACGTCACTGCCGGGCCGATACATACAGGAGCGTTGGATCCAACATGAGCATTGAGCGTCCGTGGCTGGCCCATTACCCGGAAGGCGTTCCCGCGCAGATCGACATCAACCAGTACGCGTCGCTCGCCGCGGTGGTGGAAGAGGCCTTTGAGCGCTTCCGTCATCGCCCGGCTTTCTCCAGCTTCGGCAAGGTGCTCACCTACGGTCAGATCGATGAGATGAGCCGCCAGTTCGCCGGCTACCTCACCGGCGAGCTCAAGCTCGGCAAGGGCGATCGCATCGCGATCATGATGCCCAACGTATTGCAGTACCCCATCGCCTTGTTCGGCGCGTTGCGCGCGGGCCTGGTGGTGGTCAACACCAATCCGATGTACACCGCGCGCGAACTCAAGCATCAGCTGGAAGACGCCGGCGCCAAGGCCATCGTGGTGCTCGACAATTTCGCCGCGACGCTGCAGCAGGTGGTGGCCGAGACTCACGTCGAGCACATCGTCACCACCGGCATCGGCGACCTGCTCGGCGCCAAGGGCGCGCTGATCAATTTCGTGCTCAAGCACGTCAAGAAGATGGTGCCGCCGTACGAGCTGCCGCATGCCGTGCGCTTTACAGACGCCCTGTCCAAGGGCGCGCCGCATCCGATGCCCAAGGTGCAGCTCGATCACGAAGACATCGCCTTCCTGCAATACACCGGCGGTACCACCGGCGTGGCCAAGGGCGCCATGCTCACCCACGGCAACATGGTCGCCAACATGCTGCAGGCCGGTGCGTGGATCGGCAACAACGCCAAGCAGGGCGAGGAAGTGATCATCACGGCGCTGCCGCTGTATCACATCTTTTCGCTGACGGCGAACGGCCTGGTGTTCATGCGCCTGGGCGGTTTGAACTGGCTGATCACCAATCCGCGCGATATGCCGGGCTTCGTCAAGGAATTGAAGAAGTCCAAGTTCACCGCGCTGACCGGCGTCAACACCTTATTCAACGGCTTGCTCAACACGCCGGGCTTTGCCGACCTGGATTTCTCGCGCCTGCACCTGTCGCTGGGCGGCGGCATGGCCGTGCAGCGCGCGGTTGCCGAGCGCTGGAAAAAAGTCACCGGCTGCACGCTGGCCGAAGCTTACGGGCTGACCGAAACCTCGCCCGCGGCCTGCATCAATCCGCTGGACCTCAAGGATTACAACGGCTCGATCGGCCTGCCGATTCCCTCCACCGACGTGGCGATCTGGTCGGAAGAAAACCAGCCGCTGGCGATCGGCGAAGTGGGCGAACTGATGGTGCGCGGGCCGCAGGTGATGAAGGGCTACTGGCAGCGTCCGGACGAAACGGCCAAGGTGCTGGGCTCAGACGGCTGGCTGCACACCGGCGACATCGCGCGCATGGATGCCACCGGTTATGTCTACATCGTGGACCGCAAGAARGACATGATCCTGGTGTCCGGSTTCAACGTGTATCCGAACGAARTCGAAGRCGTGGTGATGCAGCATCCTGGCGTGGCCGAAGTGGCTGCCGTGGGCGTGCCGGACGAACACTCGGGTGAAGTGGTGAAGCTGTTCGTGGTGCGCAAGGACCCGAACCTCACCGTGGAAGAACTCAAGAAGTTCTGCCATGACAACCTCACCGGCTATAAGCGTCCCAAGCTGATCGAGTTCCGCGACTCGTTGCCCAAGAGCAATGTGGGCAAGATCCTGAGGCGCGAGTTGCGGGATGAGAACAAGCAGAAGTGAGGGAAGAGGCGTGGGAGTAGAGCTCACTGCGCTCAACAAAAAGCCCGGCGAACTGCCGGGCTTTTTTTATGGATTCCCTCGCGGCGATAAGTGCCGAGTGATTTCCCTCACTCCTCGCCCCTAGTCCTTCCACAACTCCAGAATATCCGCATACCCACCCAGCAGGTTCCACAGCGGCACCTGCTTGTCTTCCGGGATGCGGGTATAGGCAAAGCCCAGGTGGCGATCGGAAATACGGGCCACCTGCGCCTCCAGATGGATGTGCAGGTCGTGGCCAAAGATCATGTCGAGGATCCAGCTCTGGCCATGCTCGCCCTGCCAGCCCAGGGGGCGGCGCAGCAGCACGCCGGTCGCGGAAATGTCCACCAGTTCGGTCGAATGCGATTCGTCGGCACGGCTCATCAGCACCGTGGTCTCGATCCGCATGCGCGCCGGACGCAGCTGCTCCGGATCGGAGCTGTTCCTGACATTGTCTTCCGCTTTGCTCATCTTGCTCTTGCTCCCCACGTCAAACGCGCCAGCGCCGACTGCTTCATCCTGAAGAAACACTCCCTCATCGGTCGATGTGGAGCGTCTCCGTTCAACTTCAATCCTGCTCTTGCGTTCTCAACACACCTGCGCGGACCAGGCTTCCCGAGCCAAACCGCGCATTGATCCTGTCCTGCAC
>NZ_JBFTRY010000066.1:0-18108 GCF_056399745.1 Dyella sp. 01N36 | reverse complement strand
CAAGCAGGCACGTCAGACGGAAGAAGGGGTGACTAAAGCCGATGCGCAGCGAGGAGATGACAAGTGCAGGGGCGAACGCCAACCCAACCATCGTTCCCCTCCAGTGACGCATCGTTCACCCCACGCACGCTGCAATTCCCCGCCAAATCCCTAACCTAGGGTGGTCCCCAAAAGGTACGCCACCATGACCACCCTCCCCAGCCTCTACATCTCCCACGGCTCGCCCATGACCGCGATCCAGCCCCGTCGCGTGGGCGAGCGGCTGGCCGAGCTCGCGCGCGAACTGCCCCGCCCCAGGGCCATCGTGATTGCCACGGCGCACTGGCTGGCGCGACAGCCTCATGTGGGTGGCGCCTCGCGGCCCGAGACCATCCACGATTTCTATGGCTTTCCGCAGGCGCTGTTCGACATCCAATATCCGGCGAAGGGGGAGCCGGCACTCGCTGCCCATGTCACCGAACTGCTCGACAAGGCCGGCCTGCCGACCACGCTTGATCCCACGCAGGGCCTGGATCACGGCGCCTGGGTGCCGTTGCGCCTGCTCTACCCCGACGCCGACATCCCTGTCGTTCCCCTCTCCATCCAGCCGCAGCTGGGGCCTGCCCATCAATACGCGGTGGGTCGCGCGCTGGCGCCTTTGCGCAACGACGGCGTGCTGGTGATCGGTTCGGGCAGCATCACGCACAACCTGCACGATTTCCGCGCCGGCTACAGCGAAGAGCGCGAGGCGCCGTACGTACGACCGTTCATCGAATGGATCGAGAACAAGTTGTCCGCGGGTGACGTGCCCGCCCTGCTCGACTATCGCCGTCAGGCGCGGTTTGCCGAACGCGCGCATCCCACCGACGAACACCTGCTTCCGCTGTTCGTGGCGCTGGGCGCGGCGGGCGAGGGCTCGCACGCCCAGCGCATCGATGCCGGCATCGAATATGGCCTGCTCGCGATGGATATCTACCGCTTCGACAGCGCCTTCACTTCACGATAATCGTGCCGACCATCATGGGATGGATGGCGCAGTAGTACGCATAGGTGCCAGCGTGGTCGAACGTGATGGCGTAGCTGTCGCTGGTGTCGAGCGCCTTTGACGTCGCAAACTGATTGCCCGCGCTGACCACCACGTGCGGTTCTTCATCAAGATTGGTCCACACCACGCGCGTGCCCGCCGTAATGGTCAAGGTTTTCGGAGCAAACGCGAAATCCTTGATGTCCACCACGGCGGGCTTGGCGGGCGTGCTCTTCGCTGCATTGGCAGCCAGCGCCGGCGAGGTTGTCGCGGCGGCCACTACCAAGGTCGTGATCACCGAAAGCGACCATGACATCACGTTCATGCCATCACCTCTTCGGTCACGGCCAGCGCGTGGCTGCCCTGCACGTGGCGCACGTCGCGTATACCCAGATAGCGATGCAGGTCGTTCGGGGCGACGTCCTTCATCGGACCCGGCGCAGGCGCCGTGCCTGGTGCAGGCTGCGGATAGGCGGTGGAGCGCGCGGTGTAGAACGTGATGCTGCCTTCCACCTTCTGCTGGATCTGGTGGATGTGGCCGTTGAGCACGCTCACCGAACCGAAGCGACGCAGATAGCTCACCGCTTCATTGCTGTCATCCGTGCCCCAGCCCCAGTCCGTATAAAGCGGCCATAACGGCATGTGCGCGAACACCACCAGCGGCGTGTCGGCGGAAAGTCCGGCGAGATCCTTCTTCAGCCATGCCAGCTGATCGGCGCCGAGCGAGCCCAGGCCTCCGGCTTTCAGATTCAGCACGTTGATGAGTCCCACGAAATGCACGCCGTGGTGGTCGAAGCTGTACCAGCCGCCACTCTGTTGGCGTTCGCCAAAACGGCGGAAGTATTCGGCGCCGTTGTCGCCGATCACGTCGTGTTCGCCGGGCACGTAGAACACCTTGGCCATGCGCGCGTCCTGCATGATGCCGGACAGCGCGTCGAATTCCTCCGGTCGCGACAAATGCGTAAGGTCACCCGTATGCAGCACGAAATCGGGCTCCTTCTTCTGCGCGTTGATCATCGCCAGCGACTGTCGCAGCGTGCCGGCCACATCCATGTTCGGCGCCTTGTGAAAGCCGATATGCGAGTCGCTGATCTGCACGAAGCTGAAAGTGGAGTCGGCAGCAGTGGCCGCTCCCTGTGCCGTCAGCGGCTGGGCTTTCAATACGCCGCCGTGCATCAGCCATAGCGTGCCGGCACCGGCCCACGCCATGCATTTGAGGAACTGGCGGCGGTCGCCGGCCTCGAGGTCTTGAATGTCGTCCATCGTCGGATCTCCGCTAGTGGCGACAGACACTTCGTCCGCGCCCTAAGCCAAATACCCGCCGATGCACCGGTCTATTCCCGGCACGTGCCGCGAAAAGCGCGTTGGAATAAAGTGGCCGCAACCGGGGTATACCCACTTATGCCATCCCAGCCGACCGCCAGCATGAGAGCCGCCGACGCCGCACGAAGCGCACGCTTCGAGGCGCAGGTGGTGCCGTATCTGGACGCGGCGTACAACCTCGCCCACTGGCTCGCACGCAATCCCAGCGATGCACAGGATGTCGTGCAGGAAGCGATGCTGCGCGCGCTGCGCTATTTCGACAGCTTCCGCGGAGGCGACGTGCGCGTGTGGCTGCTGGCGATCGTGCGCAACACGTTTTACACACTGCGCAGCCGCACCCCGCAGGATGCGTTGCACGACGAACTGGACGAGGCGGTGCATCCGCTCATCGACGATGGCCCGTCACCCGAAACCCTCACCCTGCTTGCCGTGGACGTCGGCGCACTGCAGGCGGCGCTGGAACGGCTGCCGTCGCCCTTGCGCGAAATCCTGGTACTGCGTGAACTGGAAGAATGCTCATACAAGGAAATCGCGACCATCACCGGACAGAAGATCGGCACGGTGATGTCCCGTCTTGCGCGTGCCCGCGATCGCTTGCGGGCCGAACTCACCTGCCGGCCCAAGGAGGTACGCCGTCATGATCTGCGATGACGCCGGGCTGCTGTTGCACGCCTATCTCGACGACGAACTGGATGCTGCCAGCAGTGCTGCGATGGCTCGCCACCTGCACGAGTGCAGCGCGTGCAAGTCCCGTTACGAGACCTACGCCATCATGCAGAAGGCCTTGTCCGAACCGGCGCTGTATCGTCGCGCGCCGGATGCATTGCGAGCCCAATGGACGACGCCTGCGGCAGCTGCGGCGCCTCCAAAGGTGACACCGATCACTGTGCGGCGACGCACACCTGTCGCGTTCGCAGCGGCAGCGGGCTTTGCCGCTGCGGTGCTCCTCTCCGTGCCGGCGTGGCTGCATTGGCTGCCCACGCGCGGTGGGGACGATGCCATCGTCGCCCAGGCCATTTCCGGCCATGTGCGCTCATTGCAGGGCGAGCATCTGATGGACGTGGTGTCGACCGACCAGCACACGGTCAAGCCCTGGTTCGAGGGCAAGCTCGACTTCTCGCCGCGGGTGAAGGATCTGGCCGCCGAAGGCTTCCCGCTGGTGGGTGGCCGCCTCGATGCACTGGAAGGCCATAGCGTGGCCGCGCTGATCTACAAGCGTCACCTGCATGTGATCAACCTGTTCCAGTGGCCCGCCGAAACTCGCCCGACCGCGCAGGCCGCCAGCCAGGAGCACGGTTACACGGTGATCCGCTGGACCGGCGACGGCATGCACTACGTAGTCGTCTCGGACGTCAACGAAGGTGATCTGAAACAGTTCGTGCTGGCCTTCCAGAACGAGGCCAACCCGCTGATGGGGCGCTGAGCTCAGTCGCCGGACACGGCCTCCGGCCAGTGTTCCGGCGTCAGCGGCGGCAGCCCATGGCCCAGCCGTGCCTTGTCGCATTGGGCGCTGGGACGGCCAAACTCCCACGACGGTTCCACTTCGCGGCACACCGAGGGCCGGCGCTCGTAGATGCCGCAATGGGCCGCTGTTCCCACCTCGCCCTGCAAGGCGACGCAGCGCGGCCGCGAGGCCTGGGTGCCGCGCATGACCAGGCGATGCGGGTCGAGCGTCTCGGTGAACTCTGGCGGCACCACGCCATCCAGCGACGCGTCCGCCTCGGACCAATGAAAGGCCACGCGGAAAAAGGCGCAACAGGCACCGCAACTCAGACAGGGATGCAACATGCAGATCGTTCGAAAGCGCACCCCGAGGCGCGCAGGCGGCCATTCTAAAACGTCGAAGGCCCGCATGGCGGGCCTTCGACGTGCTTGGACCTCAAGGCTCGCCTGCGAACGTATTGCAGCTGGCGATATCGCCGCTCTGGAACCCGGCGGTAAACCATTTCACGCGCTGCGCCGAGGTACCGTGGGTGAACGAGTCCGGCACCACCCTGCCCTGCGCCTGCTGCTGGAGCGCGTCGTCGCCGATCTTGCTGGCCGCGTTGAGCGCCGATTCGATATCGCCCGGCTGCAGCCACTGCAGGCGCTGCTGGCTGTGGTTGGCCCACACGCCGGCGAAACAGTCGGCCTGCAGCTCCTGGCGCACCGACAAGCCATCGGCGCCTTCCATCCGCGCACCACGGCGACGCGCCTGCTCCACCTGGTCGAACACGCCAAGCAGGTTCTGCACGTGGTGGCCCACCTCGTGCGCAATCACGTAGGCACGGGCGAAGTCGCCGGCAGCATGGAAGCGGCTTTGCAGTTCCTCGAAAAACGCCACGTCGAGGTAGACCTTCTGGTCGCCGGGACAATAGAACGGCCCCACTGCGGTGGACGCCGCACCGCAGGCGGTACGCACCCCGCCGCTGAACAAGTCCAGCTTGGGATCGACGTATTGCCGTCCGTGCGCGGTGAAGATGTCGCTCCAGGTTTTCTCGGTGGATCCAAGAATCGCGCTGACAAAATCCTTGGTCTGCGGATCGACATTGGCCGGCTGTCCACTCGGCGCGGCAACTTGCTGCCCGCCACTGTCGACCTGGCTCAGCAGAGCGGTCGGATCCTTGAAAAACACCAGGCCGAGGATCGCCAGAATGACGATGCCACCAATGCCCAAGCCGCGACCGCCGCCGAAACGGGGACCGCCACCACCACCGCCGCTGTCGACCTCGACGTTCTGACTCCGCTCGCCCTTCTGCCAATCCATACGAAGGCCCTCGCTCATCCAACGATGGCAAGACGATAACCCCTCGCGCCCCCTCCCGCCATTGGCACGCGATGGCTACAGTGGGCGACCTTTCCCTGAGTACCCGCCATGATCCAGCACCTGCCCGCCGTCGTCGTCCTGCTGACGGTCCTGCTCCAGTTCGGCACGGTCTGGGCCACCGGACATGCCCGCGAGAAATATGGCGTCAAGGCGCCGGCCATCGACGGGCATCCGGCGTTCGAGCGCGCCTGGCGGGTGCAGATGAACACGCTGGAATCGACCGTGATCTTCCTGCCTACCCTGTGGCTGGCGGTGCAGTACGGCTATCCGCTGTGGGCTGGCGTGGCGGGCCTGGTCTGGGTGGCCGGCCGCGTTTGGTACGCGGTGGCTTATCTGCAGGATGCGGCGAAGCGTGGGCCGGGTTTTATGGTGTCTTCGATGGCGTGGGGCGYGACGCTCTCTCATTCGATCGGATTCACCTTCAGCCGCTCGATGCGTGCGCCGTCCATCGCCACCACTTCGAAACGCAGGCCTTCGCTGGTGAAGGCATCGCCTGCGCTGGGCAGTCGGCCCAGCTGCTGTAGCACGTAACCCGCCAGGGTAGAAAAACTATCGTCGCCGGTCAGCTTGAAACCGAGCAGGTGTTCGACRCGGCGCAGGTCGAGGCTGGCGTCGAGCAACCAGGCTCCGTCGGTCTCCTGCACGGCGGCAGGATCACCGCTCTCATCATCCGGAAACTCGCCCGCGATCACTTCGAGCACGTCGGTGGGCGTGACCAGTCCGAGCACGCTGCCGTATTCGTCCACCACCAGCGCCACTTGCAGCGGTGAGCGGCGGAACTCTTCGATCAGGCGCAGCACGCTCAGCGATTCGAGCACGGTGAGCGGCTTGCGCACCACCTGATCCACGTCGATATGGCCATGTTCGAGCAGGCTCGCCAGCAGGTCGCGCGATGATGCCACGCCTACCAACTGGTCGAGATCATCGCCCGCCACCGGCAGCCATGCATGACTGGATGCAGTGACTTCCGCGCGCAACTGCTCGACGTTTTCGCGCGGGTCGATCCAGTTGATTTCCGGCCGCGGCGTCATGATGGAACGCACCGGCCGATGCGCCAGATCCAGCACACCCTGCACCATCGCCAGCTCGTCCTTGCCGAACATGGCGACGTTGCCTTCGGGTTTCGCCGCGGTGGCTTTGGGCGCGACATCTTCGTCGTCGCCGCCRGCGCCCAGCAGGTTCAGCACCGCCAGCGCGGTGCGATCGCGCAACGTGCGCGCGCTGCCCAGCAGGCTGCGCTGGCGATTGCGGCGCATGGTCTGGTTGAACGCCTCGATCAGGATCGAGAAGCCGATCGCCGCATACAAATAGCCCTTCGGTATATGAAAACCGAAGGCCTCCGCGACCAGGCTGAAACCGATCATCAGCAGGAACGACAGGCACAGGATCACCACGGTCGGCCGCGCATTGACGAAGTTGGTGAGCGGCTTGCTGGCGCTGATCATCAGGATCATGGCCACCACCACGGCGATCATCATCACCGAGAGATGATCGACCATGCCCACCGCGGTGATCACCGAGTCGATCGAGAACACCGCATCGAGTGCAACGATCTGGGCGACTACCAGCCAGAAACGCGCCGGTGCGCGCTTGGCCGCATCGTCATGGTCGGCCGCCTCCAGGCGTTCGTGCAGCTCCACGGTCGCCTTGAACAACAGGAAGGCGCCGCCCAGCAACAGGATGATGTCGCGCCACGAGAACGATACGGCGCCCAGCGTGAGGACGGGCGTGGTGAGCTTCACCAGCCATGACATCGCGCCCAGCAGCGCCAGTCGCATGACCAGGGCCAGCAAGAGGCCGAGCACGCGGGCCTTGTCGCGTTCTTTCGCCTGCAGCTTGTCGGCAAGAATCGCGATGAAGACGAGATTGTCGATGCCAAGCACGATCTCCAGCACCACGAGGGTGAGCAGACCTGCCCAGACAGTCGGGTCGGACAGCCAGTCAAATGCAAACATGGGCTGGCGCCTGAGCGCCGATTTCCTCCTTGGATCGTCCCGTCACTATACAAGGCGATCCCGTGAACGCGATGACAGCCAGCGGGCCGAGCGCGGCACACCTGCGCGGACCGTGCCAAAGGACAGGATTGGCACGCGCAGCAGCAGGGTCTAGCGTGATCGTGTCCGTCGGCAGGGGTGAAACCTGCCGACGCAACCACTCTGCGCGCGTGCGCTCTGGATCGACTCGATGGACGCGAACCGCCTGACTGATCTGCCCGTTTCGCCATCCCCATCGACCTCGCGCGCGCCCACTCCCGGGCAAGCCATCGCCCTGATCGTGCTGTATTTCGTGCTCCAGCTTGCCGTGGGTAGCGCGATCACACTGATCGCTGGCATCGTCGGCGCGTTGCGCGGGGGCGGCGGGCTCGGCGCGATCATTCCCATGGGTCGTCACTGGCTGGGCCAGTCGGATATGACGGCGGCAGCCGTGATCGCGACGCTGCTGATTTCCGCCTCGGTGATCGTGCACTTCGCGCGGCGCTGGTGGCCTGAGCGATGGATCGAGGGCGCGCCGCCAGGACTGGGCTTCACGTCTACTCCACATATCGCCTTCTACGTGGCGGCACTCGCCGCGGGCGTGATGATGCCTATCGTCGGCGGCATGCTCACGCAATGGCTGGCGCAGGGACACGAGGTGAGCCAAGACATCAAGCAGCTGGGAGCCAATACCTCGATGGCGTTGCGCCTGCCGCTGGCCGTGCTGGTGATCAGCCTGGGTCCGCTGGTGGAGGAACTATTGTTCCGCGGCGTGCTGCTGTCGGCCGTGGCGCGCTACACCGGCAATGGCATGGCCATCGTGCTGTCGGCCTTGCTGTTTGCCTGTGTGCATCTGCCGGATCTTTCGTTTCTCTGGTACGCCCTGCCCAACCTGGCCTTGCTCGGCCTCATCCTTGGCTGGTTGCGCGTGCAGTCGGGGTCGATCTGGCCGGCCGTGGTCGCCCATGGCATGAACAACCTGCTCGCCGTGGTGTCGTGGTTCGTGATGAGCCACTGAGCTTGACGCTTGGATCAGGCAGCAATCAGCGAGTGYGCTCGCAGCAGTCGCGCGGTCTCGTAAATGGGCATGCCCATGACACCCGAATGGCTGCCATCCAGGTGTTCGATCAGCTTGGCGCCATGCCCCTGGATGCCATAGGCACCGGCTTTGCCGAACGGTTCGCCGGTGGCGATGTAAGCGGCAATGGTCGCGTTGTCCAACGGCGGCATGCTCACGCGCGAAAGACTGGTATCGGACCATTCGCCTGAACGCGTGRCCAGCCATACGGTGGAGATCACTTCGTGCACGCGGCCCGAGAGGCGACGCAGCATGCTGGCGGCATCCTCCGCATCGTCGGGCTTGCCGAACACTTCGTCATCGAGCACGACCTCGGTATCTGCACCGAGCACGGCAGCACCGGTCTCTTCCAGTGCAGCGAGTCCGGCGCGGGCTTTCTCGCGTGCCACGCGGCTTACGTAGTCGCGCGGCGTTTCTCCCAGCAAGCGCTGCTCGGGTACATCGACATCGACAATGCGGAAGTTCACGCCGATCTGTTCGAGCAGCTGGCGACGGCGCGGCGATTGGGAGGCGAGATAGAGCATGTGCAACAACCCCGGGGGAGGCAGGAACCCCTAAGGTCTCATATCGCCGCTGTCGAGGAAACGCTGATGCCACGACAGCGCCTCCTGCAACAGATGCGGCGTGTGCTTACCGCGGCTGTCATGCAGCGCGCGATCGACATAGTCCTGCAACATCGGGCGATAGTGAGGATGCGCGCAGCGCTCGATCACCACCTTGGCGCGCTGGCGCGGCGACAGGCCGCGCAAATCGGCCAGGCCCTGCTCCGTCACGATCACCGACACATCATGCTCGGTGTGATCGACATGGCTCACCATCGGCACGATGCAGGACACTGCGCCGTTCTTGGCGGTACTGGGCGTGAGGAAGCACGACAAAAAGCCGTTGCGCGCAAAGTCGCCCGATCCGCCGATGCCGTTGATGATGCTGGTGCCGGCGACGTGGGTGGAATTGATATTGCCGTAGATATCCGCTTCCACCATGCCGTTCATGGCGATGCAGCCGAGGCGACGCACCAGTTCCGGATGATTGGAGATCTCCTGCGTGCGCAGAATGATGCGCTGGCGGAAGAAATCGATCTTGGCCAGAAAGCGCTCGATGCCCGCCGGGCTCAGCGAGAACGAGGTGGCCGAGGCCACCGACAACACATCGTTCTCGAGCAGATCGAGCATGCCGTCCTGGATCACTTCGGTGAATGCGCTCAACCCGCTGAAACCGCCTTCCTGCAGCCCGGCGAGCACGGCGTTGGCGATATTGCCCACACCGGACTGCAGCGGCAGCAGCTGCGGATGCAGCCTTCCCTTGGCGATTTCGTGACGGAAGAATTCAATCAGGTGGCCCGCGATCTGTCGCGAGCAATCATCCAGAGGCGCGAACGCGCTATTGCGGTCGGGAGCGTTGGTCTCGACCACCGCGATGACTTTGCTTGGATCCAGCCGCAGATATTTTTCGCCAATGCGATCGTCCGGCTTCAGCAGCGGAATCGGCTTGCGGTTCGGCGGCAGCGCCGTGCCGTAGTAGATGTCGTGCATGCCGTCCATTTCGAGCGGCTGCCAGTGATTGACCTCGACGATCACCTTGTCGGCCAGATCGAGCCAGGTCTTGTTGTTGCCCACCGACGAAGATGCCAAAAGGCTGCCATCCGGCATGATCGCCGTGGCTTCGATCACAGCCAGATCGAGCTTGCCGAAGAAGCCGAACCACGCGTATTGCGCGACGTGACTGAGATGGATGTCCAGGTAATCCATCTCGCCGCGATTGATGCGTGCGCGCAGCTCCGGATCGGACTGATACGGCAGGCGCAGATCGATGCCGTCGGCACGCGCCAGCGCACCATCGAGTTCGGGTGCCGTGGATGCGCCAGTCAACACGCGCACGCGGAACGGTTCGCCATGCTCGTGCGTCGCCACCATGCGCGCGGCGAGCGCCTGAGGCACCGCTTTGGGATAGCCCGCACCGGTAAAACCGCTCATGCCGATCGTCATGCCGTGATCGACACGTTCAGCGGCCTTGGCGGCCGTCATGACCTTGGCGGCCAATCCTGCATGGCGGATGCGCTTGTCCACGTTGAGTTCTCCTGCACGGCAACCGCCCGATACTACCGCGCGGTAACGTCAAACTCTCGACAAGCTAGACGATGGTCGATGCATCAGAAGCGGATGAAATACTCGCGGAATTGTTCGTCCCGCTGCCATCCCAAGGACTCGTACAAATGCTGTGCAGGCGTATTGGTATGCGCCGTGGCGAGCGTCATGCCGGCCGCGCCAATGGCGCGCGCGAAGTCCATCGCCTCGTGCATCAGTGCCGCAGCCACCCCGCGTCGACGCGCGTGGGGTGCGACAAACAAATCGTTGAGCAGATAGCTGCGCGACGTGCGCACCGACGAATACATCGGATATAGCTGAACAAACCCCGCGCCTTCACCATCGGCGTTCATCGCGAATATCACAACCGAATCATGCTGCTGGAATCGCTCGCGCAGAAAGCGCGTGGACCGTTCCAGATCACTCGCCTGCCCATAGAACACGCGATACGCATCGAACAACGGCGCCACGAGGTCGAGGTCGTGGATGGTGGCCTGGCGTACCGTGATGGACATGTGCAACTCCCGCGAACCGCGTTGTTGCAACCAGTATGCGTGGCGAGCCGGGGCGCGCCTATGACCACTTGCCGTGGAAAACACGGCTGGCTGGTCGATGTCCCGCTGCCCGCTTACGCACGGTGATACGGATGACCGGCCAGCAAGGTGGTGGCGCGATAAAGCTGCTCGGCGAGCACCAGACGCACCAGCATATGCGGCAGCGTGAGCGGCCCGAGCGACCACGACTGGTCAGCACGCGCCAGCACCTCGGGCGCGTGACCATCCGGCCCGCCAATCAGAAACGCGAGATCGCGACCGGACATGCGCCACTTGGCGAGCTGCGCCGCGAGATCCTCGCTGGACCAGGTCTTGCCGCGCCCGTCGAGCGCGACCACGTGGATGTCGCGCGGCAACGCGGCCAGGATCGCCGCGCCTTCGTCCTGGATCGCACGCGCGTCATCGCGCCCCTTGCCGCGGATGCCGGGCTTGAGTTCGATCAATTCCAGCGGGAGCTCGTGCGAGAGACGCTTGCGGTATTCGGCAAAGCCTTCGGCGACCCAGGCGGGCATGCGTTCGCCGACGGCGATCAGACGGGCGCGCATGATTGACGATCCAAAAAACGGGAAAATAAGCGGCAGGCCGCGCGCGTTGAACGGCGCACGGCGCTCGCCGCCGCTGGGCGGGCCCTTAGCCCGCGTTGGCGACTTCGGTGTCCATGTCGCGGTCACCCACCGTCCACAGCCGTTCCAGGCCGTAGAACTCGCGGATGCGCGGCAGCATGACGTGGACGATCACGTCACCCAGGTCCACCAGTACCCATTCGGCTTCGCGCTCGCCTTCCACGCCAAGCGGCATCACGCCCGCCTGTTTGGCGAACTTGACGACTTCGTCGGCGATGGATTTCACATGGCGCGCGGAGGTGCCGGAGGCGATGACCAGCAGATCGGCGATGGAGGTCTTGCCGCGGACATCGATTTCACGAATGTCCTTGGCCTTCAGTTCGTCCAGCGCGTTGATGACTTGCTGACGAACGACCGCCGTGGTGGCGGATTTGGTGCTGCGCTTGGCAGTCTGACTCAAGTGCGTTTGCCTCGATGCGGGATCGACGCGCGGGATCGCGCAATACCAGTATACCGGACCACCTTGAAGCGCATGTCAAACAGAAAAAACCAGCCGCCAGGGCACCCGATACCCTCGGTCCTTCGCCCGACGGGGCCAAACGGCTCAAATTACGGCCATTTTGCGCTTCTGACCGTCCCCGGCGGGACACTGAAAAAGCCTGCCTCGACACCCAACTGAGGTAGCTCGTGCATCCGCAAGCGGGCGAGCCCCGGCAGACACAGGCAAAAAAAGAGGCCCTCTCCGTGGAGAGAGCCTCGTCATTTTTCAGCGCGACGGTATCAGTGGCCGGCGGTGGACGCAGCGGCAGGCGCGGCGCTCTTCTTGGTGTTGTGCTGCTTCTTGTGATGCTGGCTGCTGGCATCGCTCTTCATCGAGTCGCTGCTCATCGAATCGCTCTTCATCGCGTCGCTCTTCATCGAATCGCTGCTGGACTTCATGGCGTCCGAGCTGGACTTCATCGCGTCCTTGCTGGCGTCCTGGGTCGACTGCGGCGTGGTGCTCTGTGCCATCACGGGGGACATGGCAAGACCGAACACAACGGCGCTCGCGAAGGCGAGTACGGCGTAACGGGAAACTTTCATGGGTAGGTATCTCCAGAAGCGGTGAGGTAACCGTGCGGTTGGGCCGCACTTCCATGGAACAGCCGCCATCGTCCCTCCCGAACGACCACGGCAAACCGGCTGCGAGTACATCCACACCGGCCACGCCGCATCAGCATTCCTGCACGATGCGAACGGCCCATCCCTGGTCCGTCAATCCACAATCAACGGATCGCTTGATCCGCGCCCCTTCCGGAGCGGAAGCCTATACCCATGCATGACAAGCGCAGGTGGCGTTCGAACCACCCCATTCAGTTTGAATACGGGCAAATCGGCAGCAATAAATTGCGATTGTTGCGGTGCGTGCGGAGCGCCGCTGCGGCGGCCTGCTTTGCGCCACGGCGCCTCGTTGCCCAATGCCGGCCTGCCGTCGGAGCCTCCTTGGCCACGCGTCGTGGCGGCTCTGCCGTGTTGCGACGCAACACCTGTTTTGCCGTGACTAGCGGCGGCTTTTGATTCAGCGTGGGCGGCGATTTATTTCAGCGCAGGCTGCAGCAGGCGCCCGCCCATCAGCGCATTGACCAACACCACGATGGCCACCGCCATCGCGTGCGTGAGCAGATCGGTGGCCGCCACCGCGTAGGCATGGCAGATCTCAAGCAAGGCGGCTGAGGCGGCCGCGGACGCCAGGCCGATCATGATGGCCGCCAGCACCGGGCGTAGAGGACAGGCGCGACGCAGCAGCCAGATCAACAACACCGACAGCGGCACCGACAAACTGATGATGAAGATCAGGCAGTCGCTGGCCTCGTTGAAGGCGGCGATATGCGCCGATGGCCCCAGCCAGTCGCGTATGCAGCCCAGCCCGCTGGCGCCCACCCACAGCAACAGGCCGGGCAAGGGCAGCCAGGCCCAACGCGAGGAGCGTCCCGGCACGCCCAGCGTAAACGCTGCCCATGCCGCGCATACCGCCGTGATCACGGCACCGACGCCCGCGATGGCGATATCCGGCGYGGCCTCGAAGCGGCGCATCATGTGGCTGGCGCCAAAGTGAGCCAACAGCCCTGCCGCGATCACCGCCACCGCCACCAGCCAGCCGAGCGTGCGCACCCACGGGGGCGGCAAGCGCCGCACCGGCGAGAGCTGGTCGCCCAGTGAATGGATCAGTGACTCGGGGAGTCGGGGTTCGGCCATGGTGCTCAGGATTCTCCGTGGAAACGCGACCGCAGCGCCTTGAGCGCGCGATGCAGGTTGACTTTCAGCGCGCCGGTCTGGCGCCCCGTCTCGGCGGATGCCTCCGCCAGCGATCGTTCTTTCAGTCCCAGTTGCTCGATCGCCTCGCGCTGACCCGGCGGCAACGAGGCAATCGCATCGTGCAGCCGCTGCGCTTCCTGTTCGCGTTCGGTCGCCGCGGTCGCATCGTCGGCGTCCGGGTGCATGTCGTACGCATGCTCGTCATGTATTTCGCGGCTGCCGCGGCGCCCCTGGCTGCGCAGCGCATCGATCGCACGTCGACCGGCCAGCGCGGAGAGCCAGGCGTCGTACGAACGCGACGGATCATACGTATGGCGCACGCGATGCACGGTGAGCAGGGTTTCCTGCACCACATCGTCGAGCTGATCCGCCGCCACGCCCTTGCGACGGGCAGCGACGCGGATCAGCGGCACCGAGGACGCCAGCACCTGCTCATAGGCGCGCCGGTCGCCACCTTGTGCCGCAGCCATCCACGCGGCGCGCTCGCGCTCCTGCGTGTCGCTGATGGGAGCAGCAGCGTCGCTCACGGTTGAATCGATCCTGGCCCAGCGGGAAAGGACGATATCTAGACCTATTGAGTGGGTTGCGGTCAAGGTGGCGGACATAGGTGAGCGTCGCAGGTACTCACTGCCTATTCGATGCGGGCCGGGTCCCGGTTACCTGCCTGCGGCTGTCCGCCCTGCCCGCTGTGTGCGGCAAAGACCTCCTCCACGCCGTCGCCTGGCGGCTTTTGAGAGGCATCCGATAGCCCTCCGTTCCTCCCCGCTGGCCTAATGCGCGCCGAGCCTGTCTCCCCCGCAGGCCGCTCGTTTTCAATCGCAAGGAACGCTCCAATGAAGAAGATCCTCTCGGCGATGGCGCTGGCCGCCTTCATCGCCCCGCTGGCTGCGCAGGCTACTGACGGCAACGGCATCGGCTACACCTATGTGCAGCTCGACTACGTCAACGTGACCGGCTCGGGCCACTACGCCAAGGCCGACGGCGCATCGCTCAGCGGTTCGTACCAGTTCGCCAACAACTTCCAGGTGTTCGGCAGCTACAGCGATCTGCGCTCGCCCACGTATTCCAGCAGCGACTACGCCTCGGGCTACACCTATGGCTCGACCGACAAGTTCAAGGACCGCCCGTGGTCGCTGGGCATGGGTTATGCCGCTTCCATCGGCTCGCAGGCCGACTGGGTGACCCAGGTGTCCTACATGCATGATCACGTCAGCGACCACTACTGCGACTGGGTCAGCTCGGCCAACTATTCGGATCGCCGCTGCGGCAACGTCAGCACCAACGGCAACCTCTGGGCCATCAACACTGGCGTGATGGGCCGCGTGATGAATAACCTGGTTGCCAATGCCTATATCGGCTACAGCAACGGCGGCCGCTACAGCCACGGCGGCCCGGGCATCCTGGGCAAGGTGTATGCCGACTTCGGCCTGGTCTACAGCTTCAACCCGACCTGGGCGCTGCATGGCGGCGTACGCGTGAACAATGACGGCACCGAGAACATCAGTGTGGGCGCACGCGCCAGCTTCTGATCGTTGCCCGCAAAGCAAGCCACGAGGCCCGGCCATGCGCCGGGCCTTTTTGTTGATGGCGCATGTAACCTGAGACAACTCCCGGACGAATGATCCGGTGACATCCCCTCGGACCTGCCGCGCCATGCTCGTGTTGATCCTCGCCTATCTCGGCGGTGTACTGACCATCCTCAGCCCGTGCATCCTGCCGGTGCTGCCGTTCGTGTTCGCGCGAGCCGACCGGCCTTTCGCGCGCAACGGCCTGCCTATGCTGCTGGGCATGGCGCTGACCTTTGCCCTGGTCGCCACGCTGGCGGCCGTGGGCGGCAGCTGGGCGATCCAGGCCAACCAGTACGGACGCATCATCGCGATGGTGGTGCTGGCGGTGCTCGGYCTGACCCTGCTCTCCACGCGGCTGGCCGAATGGATCAGCCGTCCGTTCGTGGCGCTGGGCAACAAGCTGTCGCAGCACTCGGATGAAAACGATTCGATCTGGTCGGCCGCCGGCCTGGGCATAGCGACCGGCTTGCTATGGGCTCCGTGCGCAGGCCCCATCCTTGGACTCTTGCTGACCGGCGCGGCGCTCAACGGCGCCAGCCTGCAAACCTCGTTGCTGCTGCTCACCTATGCCGCGGGCGCAGCCACTTCGCTGGCCTTGGCGCTGGTGATCGGCGGTCGCGTGTTCTCGCTGATGAAGCGCTCATTGGGCGCTGGCGAATGGGTGCGGCGCGCACTGGGCGTGCTGGTGCTTGCCGGCGTGGCCGTGATTGYCCTTGGCCTGGATACCGGCGTGCTCACGCGCGTGGCGCTGGCCAGCACGGGTGGCATCGAGCAGAAGCTGATCGACGCGGCCCGTCCGGCGCCTGCGCCGCAGCCCGTGGTCAAGCAGGGCGACCCATTGCCGATCGAAGGCGAACTGCCGTCGCTGGAAGGCGCGACCCAATGGTTCAACACCGCGCCGCTCACGGCGCAGTCGCTGCGCGGCAAAGTCGTGCTGGTCGATTTCTGGACGTATTCGTGCATCAACTGCATCCGCGCGCTGCCCTATGTGCACGCATGGGCGGACAAGTACAGGGATCACGGCCTGGTGGTGATCGGCGTGCATGCKCCKGAGTTTGCSTTCGAGAAAGATCCGCAAAACGTCAGCAAGGCCATCAAGGATCTGGGCGTCGATTACCCGGTGGCGCTCGACAACAACTATGCGATCTGGAAAGGCTTCAACAACGAGTATTGGCCGGCGCACTATTTCATCGATCCGCAAGGCCATATTCGCCACCACCACTTTGGCGAAGGCGAGTACGAGCAGAGCGAGGACGTGATCCGTCAGTTGCTGACCGAGGCCGGCCAGAAGAATCTCCCGGGCGGCTATGTGCAGCCGGGCGCCGAGGGCGCGGAAGCAGCAGGTTCGGGTGATGCCATGCGCTCACCGKAAACCTATGTCGGTTACGCCCGTGCCGAGAACTTCGCGGGCGGCCAGGTGGCGCATGACGATGTATGGACGTACCACGCACCGAAGACCTTGATGACCAACCAGTGGGCGCTGAACGGGCGCTGGACCGTCCGTGACGAAAGTGCGCGACTGGACAGCGCCAACGGTGGCATTACCTACCGCTTCCGTGGACGCGACCTGCACCTGGTACTGGGCCCTGGCCATGACGGCAAGCCCGTGCGCTTCCGCGTGACCATCGACGGCAAAACGCCAGGCGCCGATCACGGCATGGATACCGATGCCGACGGCAACGGCACGGTGGGCTCGCAGCGTCTCTACCAATTGGTTCGCCAGGCCAACGGCACGGGTGAGCGCACGTTCGAGATCACCTTCCTCGATCCCGGCGTGCAGGCCTACGCCTTTACCTTCGGCTGATTCACCTCACTAACCTCACGGAGGTTGCCATGTCCCGCACTCAGGACATCGTGAAACTGGAGCGTCGCCGTTTTCTGCGCGCGGCGCTCACAGGAGGAGCTTTTGCTGCCATTGGAGGCTTTGCGTTACCGACGCTGTTGAAGCGTGGTCCGTTGAGCGGTGCTGCGATGGCTGCAACGCCACCCGCCACCGGCGCCGACATGCTGCTCGTGTGCTTTGCGGACGATGGTCACAAGCTGGGGCCATGTCATGTGCCCAAACTCGTGCTCAACGATGCGCAATGGCATGAGCGCTTGAGCGACGATGCTTATTACGTGATGCGTCGCGCAGGCACCGAGCGTGCCTTCAGCGGCGCGCACGACAAGCCCGCTGTGCCGGGCCTCTACCGCTGCCCAGCGTGCGATACGGCGTTGTTCGATGCGGCGACGCAATTTGACTCGGGGACGGGCTGGCCGAGTTTCTGGCAGCCGATCGCCAAGCAGAATGTGATCGAGATACGCGACTCTTCGTTTGGGTGGGAGCGTATTGCGGTCAGTTGCGCGGGTTGCGATAGCCATCTGGGGCATGTGTTTGATGATGGGCCGCGGCCGACGGGGTTCCGCTATTGCATGAATTCGGTGGCGTTGAGGTTTGTGCCTAGGACGTCGTAGCGGTGCACGCCCTTTCTCCCTCTCTCCTCCGGGGAGAGGGTTGGGATGAGGGGCGGGTGCTCGCGGGAGCGTTTCTATCTCGTCATCCCGGTGCAGGACGAGATCCAGAGCCTCGGTGATTAACTGTCGCCTCGCGGCCAGCGTGCCGCCTGCGCGGCGGGCGTTTCGATCGGCTGCCGCCGCTCGAGTCACTTTTCTTTTGCTGGCCCAAAAGATCCCACGGGACTAGCTTCGCGTCGAAAGTAACCCAAAGAAAATGGCCGGATAACGCCCGCAGCATCGTGTTGGGATAAGCCCGAACGCTTGAGGTGCGCTGTTGTGGGACAACCTCCGAGGGTACACAGCGGGTACCTCAATGCGCTGCGCAACGCGCCCGAATCGCTGAGGACTTAAAGCGGGGCCTCGCT
>NZ_JBFTRY010000065.1:0-18540 GCF_056399745.1 Dyella sp. 01N36 | reverse complement strand
CTTCATCTGCCCTTGCCCGGGAAACGCCTGCTGCGGATCGGCCACCAGCTCTCGTACCCATTTGCGCAGCACGTTCTCATGCAGCCCCAGATCACGGGCCGCCTGCGTCACCGCTACACCGCGCTCGTTAACCAGTCGCACCGCTTCAAGCTTGAACTCGCGACTGAACGTCCTTCGTGTTCCCATAAACCACCTCCGGCTTCATCATCCCACCTAAACCCGGTGTCTGTGAAACCGGCCGCAGTCCACCAGAGCGCGTGCTGGCGAGACGTTCAGTCCTGGGATGCGTGCTCAAGGTTTCCTGGATGACTTCGACTGCGAGTTCCGCACGGTGAGTCCAATCCACTACGAGCAATACACGGGCTGGGATATCTGGCTCTATGGAGGAACCAACTTTCGACTCCTCCAACTCGTATACCCATCCACCACGGGCGCCTGGCCTTGGGATGAAGACAGTGGTGAGGCGTTTCAGGCCTGGCAACCTGTGCTTGAAACCTAGCGCTATGGCAAAGTCCGCTTCCCGCCCAGAGCGGACGCGGTGCTTGAGGCTTCTAGAGGCCAGGAAAGGGCGCGACTGATGCCGAATTTCCTGGGCTTATGCGTTTCCCGCCCGGGTGGGAAAGTTTGGGTCTCTGTCCCGACGAACTCGTTGCGCGAGAGAAGCGCATGCACGCCCACATGGGGGTGGTCTTCTTTCAGC
Organism: Dyella sp. 01N36; assembly: GCF_056399745.1. NCBI lineage: Bacteria > Pseudomonadati > Pseudomonadota > Gammaproteobacteria > Lysobacterales > Rhodanobacteraceae > Dyella > Dyella sp. 01N36. Next base: position 17,840 of record NZ_JBFTRY010000065.1, on the reverse strand, counting down.
AGCACCTGTGAAAGGTGCAGCGCGAAGCGAAGCGCCATGACCGTCACTCCGAAAAGGATGGCCGAAGGCGGCTGACATCCGCCTTCGGCATCCGATCTGGTCTTGCTTAGTGTGTAGCGGTATTGAAGCCGGGTGTGGCGGTGATGAAGCTGCTTGCCGCCTGGATGTCGATGCTGCCCCAACCAGTGGCGTTGTCGCGACCGGCGACGGCGGAGTAGTAGCCGTTGTTGCCCGTCGTTACGTCGTGGAACGGAAACTGGCTGGCGTAGGCATACAGCGCCGGGGCGGCGAAGCCCAGGCCATTGTTGTTCGCCGATTCAAGTCGTGCCCACACGCCGACAAAAAGCGGGGATGCCAGGCTGGTGCCGCCGTTCAAGTAATAGCCGGACTGGCTGATGCCCGAGGTTGAGCTCGCCGTGAAGTAGACGATGATCGGCGAGTTGGTCCAGTCCGCGTCAAAGGCCACGTCCGGCACGGTGCGATGTGCATAACCGCTCGGCTGCCAGCTCGGCGTGGCTTCCGATGCACTCACGCCGCCACCGCTGTACGGCCAGGAGGCTTCCGAGACGTAGCTATCAGTTGAGGAGGTGTTGAGCGTGGTGCCGCCCACGGCAACCACGTACGGCGAGCTCGCCGGGTAGTTCACCGAAAGCTGCGTGGTGCTGCCATAGGCGCCGTTCTCCGGCGCACTGCCATTGAGCGGGCAAGGATAGGAACCGTTGTCGCCGGTGGCGGCCGAGAAAGTCTGTCCCTGGGTGACGCCCAGCGCGAAGGCCGAATCGGCAAAACCCGGCGCGCCATCGCACTCCGGAAGACCCCACGACATGTTGAGGACCTTCGCGCTGTTGTCGCTTACGGCTCGGTTGATCACCTGCAGCAGTCCGCTGTTGGAGGCGCCACTCGATCCCGTGCGCGAGCTGTAGGTGCCGCCGTCCGTATAGAAGATCAGCTTCTGAAGGCTGCCGGCTGCGCCAACGATCGCCTGCGCGTCCATGCCCCACTCGCCCTGGCCGCTGTCGTCCTTGCTGGTCGTGGTGACGGTCGACACGATCGAGGTCGGCACCGCGGTAATTCCCTGGCCGCTTTCGAACTTGGTCAGGTCGGTCTGCGCATTGGTCATGCTGCCCCAGCCAAGCACCGCCACGGTTGTATTGCTGGCCGTCGCGGTCGTGCCGGCGTCATAGACGGTCGCAAACTCCTGCGGGTAGTAGGCATGGGCTGCCGAATTGCCCGTCGTCGACACCACCGTATAAGCGGGCTTGATCTGCGATCCGGGCACCGAGAAAACGCGGGCCTGATGCAGGGTGTTGAAGCCCAGCACCTGATCCACGGTCTGGCTCAGCGCCGCCGGCACCTGCACGTCGCTGGTGTTGGCGATGCCATCCTTGCCGTGGCGCGTGTAATGGCCGATCGCTGTCCGGAAAGCATTGCGTGCTGCGCCAACGGTGCCATCGGCGGTGACCAGCAAGCGGTTCGGCGCGATCTCGATGTTGGTGAAACCCTGCTGCGCGAGATAGTCCGCAACGGACTTGGCTTGCTCCTGAGTGGGCGCAAAGAGCTCGGTACTGTCCTTGCTGCTCAGGAACTGATGATAGGACGGGCTGCCCTGACGGAAGAGTTCTCGCGTGAAATCCTGAAGAACGTCCTGGTTACGCAGCTTCAGCGACACGGTGATCGACACTGGCTCCTGATCGGCGGCATAGCCCTGAAAGGCGGCGTCGCCGGTATAGGGAACGTGGGTGCGGGTAACAGTCCACGACGACGCGTCGGCGCCAAACGCGGATTGCGCCACAAGGGCGCCCTGGATGCCGAGCGTCAATGCCAAAAGGCTCATCACGCGTCCGCCGATGAACAGGCGCGAGCCGCCTTTGCTTTCGTTTTTCATGCGCAAGAACTCCCCAATGATTGGATGACAGGCCCACATGGGCCGATGCAGCCAAAAAACGCAAACACAAACCCGGGCCATGGCGATGTGCGAATCGCCTTGGCTGCGCTGTGGAATACGGAATGCAAGAGAAGGCAGTACGGCTGCCTCGAGCTCTATGCGCTGGCTGTCCTTTTTTTATAGGGAAGTCGCGTCACTGGAAGTGTGACTACGTTCTCGTTGCGTGGCGCAAGAATATGCTGACGCGTGCCTGTCGTCGGCGTCGATGGCTGCACTCTCACATGGCCATCCAGATGGCTATCTGGTTTTTGCAGGATACCTGCCATCGCTGGTACCAAGCGCCGATGCCCGTATGGATTGGGGCATCTGCGCAACCGCAGCGCCCTTGCTTGCACCGTTGCGGCGACTGGCGGATAGCATCGGCGTAGCGTTCCCTGCCGTGCGAGATCCAAGTCTCCACGCGCAACTCGGGTGCGGTGCTATTCATTGGGTGCGCGTAACACCGGGAGCACGCCGTCGGATCTCTGCGGGCCCGCCGTTGGCCATTCGCACGACAAAGCAAGCGATGCCGCCCAGTACGGCGCCAAGGCGGGCGGGCAGCCGAGCCGTCGGCCAACAACGAGCACTACCGCACCCAGCAACGCTGCGCTTGCATAGATGTTCGCAACCAGCACCATGGGCACCCGCAGCTTCTGGGTCGGGTTGATCTGGGAGTTGCTCTTGTGGGGAGCATTGGCCTATGTATTCCTAAGGCTGTTGGCTCACCTGGAGTGACTGTTCACGTTGCGGCTGTTGGGCTCGTGTGGCATCCACACACCATCTCCGGGGGCTGGGTCTGGGAAATCCGGCACAGCGTGCACTCGGCCCGGCTTTGCGACCATTGTTTTGATGCTTTCTACTTCTCGACAAAAGCGCGCTCGATAACGTAGTCCCCCGCTTGGCCGACACGCGGGCTGATCGTGAAGCCGCGAGCATCGAGCAGGTCGCGTGTGTCCTTGAGCATTGCCGGGCTGCCGCAGATCATCGCGCGGTCGGTTTCCGGGCTGAGCGGGGCCAGGCCGATGTCCTGGAAAAGTTGGCCGGACTCGACGAGGTCGGTCAGGCGTCCGCGGTTGCGGTACGGTTCGCGCGTGACGGTCGGGTAATAAATCAGCTTCTCGGCGATCATCTCACCGAGCCATTCGTGCTGCAGCAATTCCCTGGTCAGATAGTCCTGGTAGGCCAGTTCGCTCACGGTGCGCACGCCGTGCAGCAGTATCACCTTTTCGAATTTTTCGTAGGTCGCGACGTCGCGAACGATGCTCATGAAGGGTGCCAGACCTGTGCCGGTGGCGAACAGGTAGAGGTTCTTGCCGGGCAGAAGATCCCTGATGACCAGCGTACCCGTGGACTTCTTACTGACGAGGATGTCGTTGCCCGGACGCAGGTGTTGCAGACGCGAGGTCAGTGGGCCGTTGGGCACCTTGATGCTCAGAAACTCGAGGTCTTCCTCGTAGTTGGCGCTGGCAATCGAGTACGCACGCATCAGCGGCGCCCCCTCAATCTCGAGGCCGATCATCGCGAAGTGGCCATTATCGAAGCGCAGCGCCTCGTCCCGTGTCGTCGTGAAGGAAAACAGCGTTTCGTTCCAATGACGAACGCTCAGGACCCTTTCAGTAGTGAAGGCAGTCATCTTGATGGGCGTCGTTGATGAGGTGGCGTTGAGTCGTTTTTTGCCATGGCGGGCGCCATCGTGGCGACCACGCCAAGGCGACTGCACCGAGCCATACCGTGTTGTCCGGTCATGACGATGCGCCATGCTGCTCTGCTGTTTCAGTTGCTGGCGAGGTAGTCGAGAACGCACGCATGAAGTTGCCAAGCCAGACTCGCCTGGCAATCGCGGGGCGCAGCAGTGATGACGGCGGCATCATCAGGTTCACGACTTTCAAAAACGTTGTCGCCAGCGTGCTGTCTTCCATCGCGGCAAGATGAAGCTTGTCGATGTACCAGTTGATGAAGCGCAGCATTGGCGTGCGCGCGCCCTTGACTCGCTGATTGCGCAGGTCGCTTCCGACCGCGATGTGCCACGGAATGTCCACGATCGTCGCGGCCGCCTTGAAGAACCGGCGCGCGAGATTTTTTGTGCCCGCGCTTAGACACTGTTGCAGCATCAAGGCCTCTTGGGCAGCAACGGTCATGCCCTGGCCGTAGATAGGGTTGAAGCTGCAGAAGGCGTCACCATACACCAGGTAGTTGCCGGGGAAGCGTGAGAGCTTTTCATACCGCCGGCGCTGGCTTTCGGCGTAGCGGTAGCGATTGAATCCACTCAGCGGCTCGCCGCGAGCGACGATGTCGTGCATCTCCATCGTCGGCAGTGTCGCCAGATAGGCGAGAAAGCCTTGATCATCGTCGGGCGCGTCATCGCCGAGAAAGCCGCCGGTGCTGATGGTCCAGCTGTCGTTCTCCTGCGCGAGCATGACGCCATTGCGCCAGTTCGGCGCACTGCCGGCGACGACGATGCCGAGCTTGCCGCCCAGCTCGCCTGGGCGACGTCGATAAGTACGAGTCATGTAGCAGATGCCGATATGGACCCTCTCCTGGGCGGGAGGCAGGTAGCCCAGCTGCTGGAGCCACGCCGCGCTTGATGAGCCGCGGCCAGTCGCATCGATGACAAGGTCCGCATGGATGGTTTCCTCCGGTTTGCCTCCGACGCGCGCGCTCACACCAATCACACTTTTGCCGGCGGCGTCAGCGACAAGGCCCCGGACAGAGCAATTCTCGATGGCGCAAACGTTCGGGAACGCCAGCAGTCGTCGGCGCAAGTGGCCCTCGAGCAAGGGGCGGCTCGCGAGCAAGCCGTCAAGGTCGCTCTTGCCGTTAGCCAGCCTGACATTGCGGCCGATCCAGATCACATCGTTCGCAACATCACCGATCAACCCGCCGCTCTGCGCCACGACCTCGGCGTTGTATCCCGGGAAGAACGCCTCGAGTACCTCGCTTCCGCGCGCCAGCAAACCGTGCGTATGGCGACCTTGCGGCACGCCCTTGCGCGGCGTGTCTGCCGCAGGAAACGCATCGCGTTCAAGCACGGTGACGGTGGTGTAGAAATCCGCCAGTGCGCGGGCGGCCAGAAGCCCACCCATGCTGGCGCCGATCACGATCGCATGCTCGCCCAGATTTTTCATGGCAATCCTCCGTTTCAATGGGTCGCGATGAATCCGGCAACCATCGCTTGCACGGAATGCTAGGATTGCCCCGTCCCCTGAGCGTCCCCTGGACGCCGTCACTGAGGGTCGCCTCGCCATGGCTCTGCTCAGAGTGCAGACGCTTGGATTTCCCGAGATACGTCGAGATGGCCGGCCATGTCCGCTGGCCTTGCGCAAAGGCCTTGCGCTGCTGGTCTACCTGGCCGAAACGAAGGGATCCGTCGGACGCGATGTCGTCGCCACGATGTTGTGGCCGGAAGGTAGCGAAGAGGTAGTGCGGGCGCGCTTGCGGCGCCTGTTGCATCACCTCCAGCGCACGCTGGGCGACGAGGTTCTCACCATCGACCGATCCACGGTGCGATGGTCGGCGACGATCGACCTGCAGGTGGATTCCCATCGATTCGAGCAAGCCTGTGACGATGGCCAGTTCGAGCGTGCGTGCGGACTCTACTGCGGTGACTTTCTTGAGGGCTTTACGCCTGGCGATTGCCCACAGTTCGACGAGTGGGCCTTCTTTCGTCGCGAGGCCTTGCGGGGCCGGTTGATCCAGGCGCTGGAGCGGCTGGTGCAGGATAAGCATGCAGCAGGCGACTATGCGGCTGCGGCCATGCATGCTGGCCGTCTGGTCGAGTTCGACCCGCTCAGCGAAGTGTACGGCCGGCACCTCATCCGCAGCCTCTTGCTCGCGGGCGACCGGGCCACCGCCCAGCGGCATTTCGAGGCCATGCGGCAGCGCCTTCACGACGAGCTCAACGTGGCTCCCGAATGGGAGACCCGTGCGCTGCTCGATGCCGGCACAACCTTGCCCAGCGAGAACCCGCCGTCAACGCGCTACGTCAGCGGTGAGGGCGTCCATCTCGCTTTCCAGACCTACGGCACGGGCCGCTTCGATATTCTGTTGTTGCCTGGTTTTGTGTCTCACGTCGAACGGGTGTGGGAGGAGCCCCGGTGTCGGGCGTTCCTGTCGTCACTCGCCGGGATGGGGCGTCTCGTCTTGCTCGATCGCCGGGGCGTCGGGCTGTCGGACAGGGTCGGCTTCAATCCCAGTGTCGAGGCCACCGCGCAGGACATCGGCACGGTGCTCGACGCCGCCGGCAGCCGCCGGGTCGTGTTGTTCGGCGCGTCCGAGGGTGGACCTGCATGCATCAAGTTTGCCGTCGACCATCCTCATCGCGTCGCCGGACTCATTCTGTTCGCCTCGCTGGCCAAGGGTGTCGCAACGCCCGACTACGGCCACGCGCTTCAGGCCAGCCAATATGAAAGATGGCTGCAGCACCTCATCGCAGGGTGGGGTGGACCTGCGGGTATCGAAACCTTCGCGCCGAGCCTGTCAGGCGATCCGCAGGCCAGGGCCTGGTGGGCAGGCTTGCTGCGGGCTGCGTCGAGCCCGGGCGCCATCAGGGGCGTGCTCGATACGTTGCGCGATATGGATGTGCGAGACCTGTTAGACCGAGTTGCCGTGCCGACTCTGGTGCTGCACCGTCACGACGACCGCGCGGTGCGCGTGGGCGCCGGACGGCACCTCGCCGGCCATATCGCGAAAGCGCGATTCGTTGAACTGGAAGGCGCCGATCATTGGCCCCATGCGGGCGATCAACAACCCGTCCTGGAGAACATCAAGCAATTTGTGGGCAACCTTGCTGTGTAGTTGCGAACCGCGGATAACAGGACGCGAGCTTCGGCGCAGTGCAAAGGCAGCGTCCAGAACCCGCCAAATGCAGGCCCGCGGAACCTGACACAGGCGATCACCTGTGCGTCATGTTTGACGAGCGCCGGCTTGCAACGATCAGGATGCGCAATCAGGGCGAGGGCCAATGTCTGTTTCCGGCCCAGAGCGGGCACTGATGTCTGAAGTATCCACTTTCTCCCAAAGTGAGCCTGGTTTATAAAAGCGACGTTCATCGAAAGGAAGCCGGGGCATGAGCAAGGATGCCGATCAGAGGGGAGCGTGGGACGAGGTCATGGCCCATGACCTGCCAGGAAAACTGCTACTGGTGGGACTCACGTTCACGGACATCGGGGGCAAGCCCGAGCGACAGGAGCAGTTCTGGGGGCGTGTAACTTCAGTTGCCCAGGATGCCGGCATCACACTGGCACTGCAGGGTAGTCGTGACGGAGAGTCTTTCAATCTCCCGCCAGACATGCGATCCATCGAGTCTGCTCCGCCGGGTGAGTACCACCTTCGGTCGACAGGGGAAGTCGTTACAAATCCCGACTACACGATAACCTTCTTCATCCAGCCTGGTGAGCGTTGAGTCTGCTGCGTGCGGTGGGTCGGCTTGCGATCCAAAGCGGACTCAACTTATGGAGCTGAACTACCAAGGAGGGTGCCTGTGAACGTTGCGCAGCTCATCGCGATCGCCTTGGGACTGGTGGCTGCAAACACGGCAGTGTTCGTATTTGCACTCAATCCGGGCATGACGAATGGTTTCTTCTTCGGTGGATTGCTTTTCTATCTGCTCGCGCAGTTGCCGCGCTCATGGAGCGGGTTGGCAATAACCATGCGTGAGTGGGGCGACAAATGGCGGGAGTGGCTGGGGCCCAACAAAGCGGTCGTCTCACATTCAGGGGAACGTCGTCTTGCTGCGCACCGTTCCATCGCCGTTCTCAGTCTGTTTCTGTTGTTCGGTTTGCTGTCGATGTGTGTTCGATCGCAAGAATCCAAACATGCTGTAACGACGGATCTGTCCTGCCTGCTTGGCATGTGGTTTGGATTTCTGACCGGCTACCTCGTCGTCATGGGTCGACGTGAATCACCACCGCGATGAGTTATCTCCAGCGAGCGTGTGCCCGGGATTTGGTCAGCAGGGGCGAGGCAGGCTGGCCATGTCTGCCTTCGACGCAAAGCAGTCACGATGGTCGTGCAAATTGCAGTGCCATCGGGGCATAACCTTTCCAAGGAAGGAGGGCTTGGTGAACTTTGTTCTTGGTTGCCTGGGGATGGTCGTCTTCACGGTGTTGCGGCATAAGCAGCTCGGCTGGGCGTCTGTTGCCAAGTATTGGCTCGGATGGATGGCGGGAACTCTTGTTTTTGCCTACGTGTTGCGCACGGAAATAGGTGCCGGGGTTTACTGCTGGTGCTTTGTCCTCTATGCATTTACGCGGAGCTAGCGGCTGTTGCCGCCTCAGTGTGCCTCCCGTTTCCGGACTCCGACGGAATCAGATCCGATCCTGTCGTCTTGAGCTGAAAGGTCTGCTGCGCTCGGCAGCGGGTGATCGAGCCTCGGGGTCATGCCCTGGCCGGGTCGGCATCCGCGTCCGGCCCAGCGTCGTCGTCGGTCGTGCAACCACCATCTGGCCGATGGCCGGCTCCGCTGGCGTCAACCCCAAGCTGGCAGGAGGTCGTGCGTATGCGCGCCCTGCTCGCTGCAAACCGGCCACTGTTCGATTATCCTCATGGCGATATTCAACCGAAGGGGCGGTTGCATGATCGTAGGGATCGATTTGGGTACCACGCACTCACTTGTCAGTGTGTGGACACCGGAAGGACCACAGCTGATTCGCAACGTGCATGGCAGCTTCCTTACGCCATCCGTGGTCGGCATAGGCGACGACGGCGCCGTGCTGGTCGGTGCGGCGGCGCAATCACGACTCGTGACGCACCCTCATCTGACGGTGGCCGCGTTCAAGCGCAGCATGGGGTCCGATCGGGTATCGCAGATCGGAACCCATCGGTTCCGCGCGGAAGAATTGTCCGCCTTGGTGCTCAAATCCTTGATCGCCGACGTACAAACGGAAACGGGCGAACAGGTCACCGAGGCCATCATCAGCGTGCCGGCCTATTTCAGCGACGCGCAGCGAAAGGCAACGCGCAATGCGGGAGCCCTGGCCGGCATCCAGGTCGATCGGCTGGTCAACGAACCCACGGCAGCCGCTCTGGCTTATGGCCTGGAGAAGAGTGGGGGGCGAATCGCGATTTCTGGTCCTTGACCTGGGTGGCGGCACCTTCGACGTGTCGATCCTCGAGTTGTTCGACGGCGTGATGGAGGTGCATGCCACTGCCGGCGACAACTTCCTCGGCGGTGAGGACTTCGTGGGGGTGCTGACGCAGTCGTTCTGCCAGGATCTCAATCTTCGTTACGAATCGCTCGGCCCGAGCGACCGCGCCAAACTTCGCGAGCGGATGGAACGCTTCAAGCGCGACTTGTCGCAGGGCGCCATCCTCGATGCACCGGTGGATCTTGAAGCGGGTTCGTTTCGCTGGAGCATCACCGAGCCGGAGTTCGAATCGCGAGCGGCCCTGTTGCTTGGCCGCATGCGCGCGCCGATCGAGCGCGCGATGCGTGACTCCAAGAGCGCGAGCCACGACCTGGACGAGATCCTGCTCGTCGGCGGCKCCTCGCGCATGCCGATGGTCAGCCGTCTGGTCACGCGCATGTTTGGACGTCTGCCGCTGCGCCACATCAACCCGGACGAAGCGATCGCGCGCGGAACCGCCGTCATGGCTGGTCTCAAGGCACGCGCCGAGTCGTTGCGCGAAGTCGTGATGACCGATGTATGCCCCTACAGCCTTGGCATCGAGGTGTCGCACCGTGACGCGACGGGCCACCGTGAGAATGGCCTCTACTCGCCCATCATCGAGCGCAATACCGTGGTGCCGACCAGCAAATCGGGCACGTTCTATCCCACGGCAGACTTTCAGACATCGCTGAAGCTGCGCGTCTTTCAGGGCGAATCGCCGCGAGTGTCGGGCAATATTCTGCTTGGCGAGATCGAAGTGCCGCTGCCCCGCGCCGTCATCAGCGAAAACTCGGTAGACGTTCGATTTACCTACGACATCAGCGGGATCATCGAAGTCGAAGCACGGGTCGTCAAGTCACAGGAGCGCCACAGCCTGGTGATCCAACACCATGCGTCCTCCATGACGCCAGAACAGATCGCCGAACGCCTCGGCGAATTGGCGCATCTGAAAATCCATCCGCGCGACGACCAGGTGAATATGGTCCTCATCGCTCGCGCGGAACGCCTTTACGAAGAGCGGATCGGCGACGTGCGCAGAGTCCTGTCCGAATGGATACAGGCATTTCGGGCCGTACTGGAAAGCCAGGATCCCTTGCGCATTCGAACGGCGCAGAAACAGTTCGGCGATGCACTGGCAAGTGTCGAGGCGGAGTCGATCGTTTGAATCCGGCGTGGTGGACGATTCTTGGCATCGCGCCCACGGACGACGTGCGCTCGGTCAAGCGGGCGTACGCCACACGGCTGAAGGCATGCCGACCGGAGGATGATCCGCAGGCCTTTGCCCAGCTCCGCGAGGCCTATGACGCCGTTCTTTCCCGATTGAAGAGCGCTTCGAAGGAGCCCGTTGCTTATGCTGCCGGCGTGCACTTGGCACACGCCAAGCTCACGTCCGCTGTCCATGAGGAGCGCGTTGAACAATCGGCTGCGGGCCGGAAGCTTGCCGAAGATGCATCCCAGGTGGTCGACAAGGCGGCGCCGGCCGCTATCGTGAGGCCGCTGCCAACCATGCCGGGCGCTCCCCGCGCTCCCTTGCCGCCGCCCGCAACGCGGCTTGCGCCCGACGTGAGCACGACCGGTGCGCATCCGTCGCCACAGCAGGTGGCCGCGAACATTCTGGCGCAGACCAAAGATCGCGATGGCCGGTGGTCGGGATTCGCCATCTGGCTGCATGGCCATGACGCCCTGATCTCCCTGGATTTCAAGGCCGCCACGTCCGAAGCCCTGCTCCGGAAGATCGCTGCCGAAGGCTCCCCGCGCCGCGAAGCGATCGAGGTGCTGGCTCAGTTCTTTGGTTGGGACGACTACAGAAAGCCGGGCGCCCCGCACGTCGCCAGCATGCTCGTCACCCAGGTGCAGCAGCGCGTATCCAAGGACGAATTCGCAAAGTGGCTGGATGCACCGGGCAACCAAAAGAATTCGGCCGCGCGTACCCTAAGAACCGTTCGCAAGTTTGGTGGCGGTAAGCGCGCGTGGATGATGGCGTCCTTGCTGATCAACCGAAGCCGTATCGCGCGGTCGTTCAGGGCGGTCACGTCCACCTACGGCGGGGCGGCGCTGCCTGCTGTCCTGGGCGAAAAGGCGACCAGGTTCTGGTATCGCGCACTCGCGCCGATGCCCAACCTGCTGCAGATGGCCTTGACCATTCCGATGGCAGCCGTGTCTGCCATCCTCATCGCGACGCTGCTGCTGACAGACACCAGCAACGCCCCGATGGTGGCGTTGATAGGGCTGTGGACGGCCATGCTGCTCGCCGCCGCGCTCTTCTTCACCGACTGGTTCGGAATAGCCCTGCGTTCGTGGCAGCTGCGTTGGCATCCAGCCATCCGGCGACGCCTGCATGCTCTGGCGCAAGTGCTGCGACTGGAGAAAGTACCCAGGGAAGCATGGGGCGCAATGGTGCTGGCGGTGTTGGGCGTCGCCGGTTGGAAATGGCCGCCTTCCTTCCCGGACTGGCCGTTTTACACGCTGGTGCTGCTCATGTCGCTTGGCGCCTTCAAGGAACGGCGTGTCATCTATGGCTGCGCCATGGCAGCCCTTGGCGCATGCGCGTTGTCCAAACTCTTTTTCGACAATGGAAAAGTCCCGTTCCTCGCCCTCCTGGTCACGCTGTGGCTTGGTCGATGGCTGCACCAACGATGGACACGAGCGTTTCCACGGTCCAAGGCGAGGCAGGAGACCGTGATTCTCATCGTTGGAGTGACGATCGGACTGACCTGCTTTGTGCTCGCGGGATGGCGCCTCGGGTGACGCCACCGTGCACCGCGCGGCGTTGGCAGAGCCTCGACCGTATTCGGATCACGGGATTACTGGAGGATGAGCTCGGGGCCAGCGGTGAGATTCGGAGTGTGGTGATGTCTGCTTTCGACTGCGACTTCAGCCGGTCGACGCAACACACTATAGACGCGCAAGCGTTAGGAGTGTTGCGTCGACCGGCTGAAGTCGCAACCCAAAGCGGACATGCTATGGAGAGAACGCACGAACTGCCGTGTCAGCGTCATAACAGGAGAAAGGCGATGTTTAGTGTAGGAGGGACGTCACCGAAATCGGCGACGGCGAAGTTCATCTGGTGGTCGATCTTCTCGCTCCTTGTGCTGTCTTTCTTATACGTACTGACAAAAAACCTTGCCTAGGATGAGGCAATGGGTGGTTAGCGTATGTCCGCTTCCGACCCGTAGCGGACGTCACGCATATGCGCATCTAAGCTAGGCAAAGCGTCAGGAGCTTCAGATAGATGATTCCAGTACAGAAGGCCCTGTTTGGAAAAATTGCCGACCGGGAGACGGCCATTGATCTAGCCACCTGGGCCGGTGATTGCTATTTCGGGTGCGCCGCGTTGCTGGCCTTTTTCTGGCTTCTGTTCGCCCCTGGACTGATATTCGCTTTTTCTCTCTTCGCGATTTGCGGCTACTTCACCCGGTTCAAACACAGCCGCACCGGGGCCGTAGCCGGCGCCCTTCTAGGGGTCGTAAGTTTCGTCTTTTGGGCAGGGCCTCTGTCTTTCACCCGAGTCGGGGGCCTGTTGGCATTTACAACTTGGATTGGAACGCGTGGTGCCGTGGCAACCTTCAGGCTAAACGGAAGGTTTCAAGCGCCTGGTCAATGAATTCAGAAACCGCGAGACCGCCCGCTTGGCTGTCTCTCAATGATGCAAAAGACAGATGACAAGGTCCGCTTCCGACCCGTAGCAGACGGATTGCGCGGAGCTCACGGGGTGGGGCTATGCAGTTCAGAGTGGAGTACATAAGGTCCGCTTCCGACCCGTAGCAGGCGCTGGGTTCCATTGGGATGGCAGCGTCGTGAGGAGAGAACATGGAACTGATCAATGAGATCAAGAGCTCCTTGGTTTTTAGCTGCGCTCTGTGGCTGCTTTCTGCGCAGGTTACTTATGCGCAAGTCCAGTCCGGCCAGACCGCGAGCACTCCAGAGCAAGTGTCGAAAGCTGACAAAGCCAAAGAGCTCGAGCAGCTACGTCAGGAGGTTAAGAGCCGAATGGCCAACTTCCACCCCCGTCGAAGTGACCCCGGGCAGTCAAAGGCTATGGAGGCCTATGCGAATGCTTGGATCGGTCGGGTGCAGGCCGTGGGCAATCGCAAATACCTCGCGATGGCAGCAGGCGATAGGCAATATGGAAGTGTGTTGATTACGGCTGTGGTCAAGCGAGACGGAACGTTGTCTTCCGCCAGCGTTGTGCGATCTTCCGGATTTCAGACGCTAGATGATGCAGCTTTAAAAGCTGTGTATGAGGCTTCGCCATTTGATCCTTTTCCATCGCAAGTTCAGGACATCGACGAGCTCTACATCACAAGAAGTTTTGACTTTGAGCATGGACATGGTGGGTGATCCGCAAAAACGGGGTTGCGCAAAAACGAAGTCAACTTCGTTTAAGCCTTGGCTTTGGGCTCGAGAAGTGAACCTGACCCCGTTTCCGCGGCCCCGATGGCGGGCGGGATTTCGTTGGCGACTACAAGGCGAAAGGGGTCTTCTTTCGACCCAGAGCGGACATCGCTACATTGTCGAAGGCACACAATTGTCAGCAGTTGGCGATCTGGAGTGAGGGGGGATGAAAGGAGCGTGGCGACTAGTGCTGCCGATCTCCTATTGGTGCGATCGCCGACCCCGGCAAGCGCACGGAATGATTGGAGAGAGGGATGAAGATCAACCCGATGTTTTGCATTGTCGCATCTGTTGCGCTGTGGTCGGCAGCGATACACGCGCAAGCGGCGAATGACGCGACTGCTTCTGATGGAGTTTTCGAACAATTGGTGGAAGTGACCAACTTCCTGGACAACTACAGGAACATGGCGGGCGTGGCGGCCGAGGTGTCCGCGGCCAGGGGAAAAGGGAATGATGCGGAGTTCGCTAAGCTCATGGCAAGCGTTGCTCGACATGGCATTTCGGATGTCAAAGGCTGTGTGGCACGAGGGTTCTCAGGGCCACCGATGACACCTCAGGATGCAGCCAACCTGATCAAGACATTCAAGACTCCGATGGGCCAGAAGACCCTGGAGCTTGGGCAGGCCATGCTGATCAATGATGTTAGACATGGCTCCCCCCCAGGGGCCGGATCCTGCTTTTGTCAGTGCACTCACTGACCAGGAGCGCCAAGAGCTGATCAGCATCCGCGAGCAGCCATCCTTTGTTCACTATGGACAGCTCATGGCTAGTGGTGGGTTCCAGCGAAGCATTGGACAATGCCTTATGGCATCCAAGGCGTTTCGGGAGAGCGGCGTCAAAATGTAAGTTCCTCGAACGTCCGCTTTCGACCCGAAGCGGACATTGCGAAAACTCGAACAGCGGGGATGTAGAGAGGCCGTGGAGCAACAGCACTTACTGATATTGGACTTGGATGAAACGTTGGTGCACGCAACCAATGTGCCGTTGTCGCGCGCGCCAGACTTCGAAGTGCCGCCCTACGCACTCTATCTCCGACCCGGAGTCCGCGAGTTTCTCGACTGGGCGCTAGAAACCTTCCGGGTGGCCGTTTGGACATCTTCGTCCCCAAAATACGCAGAGATCGTCACGGGCCTCTTGTTTGACGACCTTTCAAAGCTTGAATTTGTATGGGCACGAGATAGGTGCACTCCGCGACGTGATTTTGAGCGGGACGTTTGGTGGGACTCAAAATCTCTGCACAAGGTGAGGCGTCGCGGCTTTGACTTGCGTCGGGTTCTCGCAGTGGATGACAACCCCGAGAAATACACGCGCAGCTACGGAAACCTTATATCGGTGACGCCATATCAAGGAAGCCCTAACGATGATGAGCTGCGATATCTACGGCGATACTTAGAGCAACTGGCGCTTCATCCAAATGTCCGCAGTGTCGAAAAGCGTTTTTGGCGCCGCCGTCTAGAGGATGCCGACAAATCGGTGTCTTCTAACTATTTGGCTGGTCAGTGAACAATGTCCGCTTTCGACCCAAAGCGGACATCTTCTAATGGCTTTGAGACAAGGGAATTAGGGGCGCATRAGCTTGTCCGATTTTGATCTTGAGCTAGACGAACTATTCAATCGATCAGTTCATCGGCTTCAGGCGGCTGAAGTCTTTGACGCTAACGCGTTTGTTGCCTTGCGCGACTATCTGAGCGGCAAAGCTTCGGACATCGCTGCCGAGCACGTTGTTTCCAAGCAGATCCTGGGTTGTTTGATGAAGGCGAGGGATGCGATCCAGCGCAGTGCACCTTGGGTGCCCGAAGCGAAGGCCAATCAGAAGATGGCTGACGAATTCGACCTGCTGCTTTGCCAAATTGCCTACGGCGTTGATCCGGCAACAAGACAGCCAGGCGTACCCAGGATCGTCTAGGCTAAGGTCTGCTTTCGACCCATAGCGGACGTGCCGGAGTACAGGGGGAGATATGGACTACATCGACGTGGCTTGGCGCCACGAACTGCCGTTGGAGCCGGTCCGGGTCGTGTCTGAGCTCGACGGCAGTCGGATGGAGATAAGGAAACTGGAATTCTTCCGGGATGGATCTGTGGGGCGGGCGTGGAGCGAAGGCTCGAGTCTTGGTACTGCCCTCAGCACTGAGCCAGTTCCAAGCATCGAACAGATCAACGATGACGCTCAGTTCCGCGCCACGGCTATCGACGACACTGAATTCGAGAAGCTATGGTCGACTTCGGCAACCTAGGGGTAAGGTCCGCTTCCGACCCGAAGCGGACGTCTCTGGGTGAGTTTGGGGAGGGAGTCGGAATGAAAGGGATACCAGCGGCACTGCAGGGCCTACACGACGCATCGCTTGTGAGCGTTGAATTCAACTGGAATTCGCGCCATTGCGTGTTGCGTTTTAGTGGGGCGCCAAACCCTGCGCTTCAGCGGCCCTTTTCGATCGATTTTGAAGGCGTCACGATGGTGACGGCGCCTGCCGAGCACCCTTGGGGGACTTCCGGGTCCGTGCTTGAAGTGAAGTCGGACATCCCAGGCAAATATGCGTTTGTGATGCAGTCTGGCGATGAAATTGTGGTGGCCACCGACAGAGAACCGGTGCGCAAAGCTTTAGATTGAAGGGTCCGCTTCCGACCCGAAGCGGACAGAATGCGAAGGCTGACCTTAGGTTCTTCTTTTGATTCTCGATTGGAGCAAATGGATGTCCCGAGGAAAGCTGTGGGCAGCGGTCTTTGTGCTCTTCGTTTGCGCCACCGCCGGCGTCGTCTACGTATGGAGTAGACACAATGGGGCCAACCACCAATCGGTAGTCGATAGAGCGATTTCACCCCTTCCGGCGACGAACCCAGTTGCCGCGCCCCATCCTTCGGCAGCCAACAGTGGGACGGGCAGGTATCAAAATGTCCGCTTTGGCTATGTCGTCGAATACCCGTCTCCGCTGCTGCTCGCCGGGAACGAAGCCGATAACGGTGACGGCTTGAAGTTTGCCCCTGAAATGGGCGACGCGGACATTCGTGTCTGGGGGGAATACAACGTAAATAGTGACTCTCCGGCCGCGATCTTGAAGGCTGACCTCACCAATGACTGCGCCAGCGGCAAGGCGACTTATCAGGTGAGTAAGCCAAATTTGGTGGCGTACTCCTGCCTGACTCCGCAGGGTCGAGTCGTTTACGCGAAGGCCATCATTCGAGGCGACACCCTCGCGACCGTGCGTTTCGACTATGCCCCAAGCGAGCAACAGACTTGGGCACCCGTTATCAAGCAGATGGCCGATACATTGCGTCTGGACGACAGCTCACCGGAGCCTGGCGCCCGTTGACGCAATAGGGGCTTGTTTCAAGGGCCACCGGTATCATGCTCGGAAAGGTCCGCTTTCGACCCATAGCGGACATACCTATCGGCGTTGCGATTCACAGATTTCATTGATTGCGAGG
This sequence comes from Dyella sp. 01N36, assembly GCF_056399745.1. Classification (NCBI taxonomy): domain Bacteria; kingdom Pseudomonadati; phylum Pseudomonadota; class Gammaproteobacteria; order Lysobacterales; family Rhodanobacteraceae; genus Dyella; species Dyella sp. 01N36. Next base: position 992 of record NZ_JBFTRY010000065.1, on the reverse strand, counting down.
AGCTTGGGCGTGCCTCAAGACGATCAGAACCCATTAATGCGTCGCACATACGTCGTGCGTGCTTCCAGCCAGCTGCTGACGCACCTTGCGGAACACGGTGAAGGGGACCTTGCAGAGTCGCTTTCATTCCCGTCTGTGGTCATGACAGAACCTCTTCGATACGAAGGAAAGCTAGAGAGCTATCGCTCGCTGATTCTCGGTAAATGCAAGACCGGCTTCATCGCCGAACTCTCCGAGGAGATTGGTGGCCGGTTCATCAGCTTGTTCGGTGATCAGCCAGCCATGGCCATATTCGATGCTTGGTGGCTGGCCGAAGAAGCAGATATCGTCGAGATCGCAACAGATTGGTAGGCGGTCGAATGTCCGCTTCCGACCCATAGCAGACCTGGCCGTTTAGCTTAGAAAGGAATCGAACCTACGATGGAAGTGATCGCTGAGAAGCCTTGGAGCTGGATGCTGTTTGCGGACGGTGAGCGCCGGCTTCTCTCCGTTGTTTGCGGCGGCGTTGGCATCTACGAGATTGAATTCGAGCTAACGGCCAATGAAGCGGCTGGCTATAGGCAAACGGGGAGTGCCTACCTCGATGAATTGGCCGGCGCGGCCAGATCCACACCGAGTGCATTTGAGACGAGACGGCTTCCCGGCCTGATAGCGGGTTCGGAGGCGACGGCTGCCGTGGCTGCGTGGCGCAAAAGGCAGTCCCTAGAGTAATTTCAAAGCGCGTTAGGTCCGCTTTCGACCCAAAGCAATGAGATGGACTCCTCCCCGTCTTCGGCATCGAGTGCCAGACTGGAAGCGATTAGAACCAGTCGCTGGCGAAGAGGAGTCCACCCATGAAGCTTACGCGCATCGGAGTAGACGTGGCCAAGCAGGTCTTCCAGGTCCACGGGGTTGATCGACACGAGCAACCGATATGGCGTCGCCGCCTGTCACGAGATCGTTGGCTGAAGGCCGTGCAGGAGGTGGCCGAGCCGGGTTGCGAGATCGGCATG